>JAJYDP010000113.1 GCA_021777365.1 Chloroflexota bacterium
CAGCCCGGTGAGCGCCAGCATCGTCGGCCGCACGTCGGTGTGATCCGACCAGACCGCGTTGTCGACGCCCATCTGCCGGACGCCGGGCCCGACCAGCCCGAGCCAGGTGGTGTTGATGTCCGGTGAGACGTCGCCGTGGTTCCAGGCGTAGCCGTACTCCTGCTGGACGCACGTCGACCCGCAGGTGGTGCCCCCCGCGTACAGGTAGTCGTCCGGGTTGGCGAACAGGGTGACCGTCGGCGTTCGCATGGGATCGGCCGTCACCATGTGGAGGATCTGTTCCTCGACCGGGTCGGCCAGGTAGTTGGTGACCGTCTGCGTCGCCCCCGTCAGCGGGTTCGTCAGCGTGAGCTTCGAGGTCGCCTGCTCGAACGCCCTGGCCACCGGATCCGTCCGGGAAGGCTGGCCGGTGATGTAGATGTTGGGCGCCGAGTCCGCGTGGACCGCGAACGGCGTCGTGATGCTCTGCTCCGACGCCAGCAGGCCCGCCAGGTTCGCGTTGATCTCGCCCACGTTGTTCGACGGGCAGGTGGGGTTGGACACGCTCGGGCAGTTGACGTGGCTGTACGTGCAGGGGACGTTGACGCCGTCGCAGCCGGGGTTCGAGGGCGCCCCGCCCACGAAGTGGTCGTTCTCGTCGGACGTGATCACGAACTCCGTGTTGGCCGGCGTGATCCCGTCGCTCGCGAGCCGGGAGAAGAACGTCGCGAAGGCGTCGTCGTACGACTTGAGGGCGGCCACGTAGCCGGCCTCGCCGGGGCCGTAGGCGGGGCCGCTCGGGTGCTTGTCGTGCGCGTCCGAGATGTAGGCGTATGTCACCGGGACGCCGTGCTCCTGCATCGCCGCCACGTACGAGAGCGAGACCGCGGCCGACATGCCGTCGAAGCCGGGGAAGCCCACGTTGCCGCCCGGGCTCTCGATGGTGTTCCCGCCCAGGTCGACTGGCGTGCCGCCCGAGAAGACCTGCGGGTCGACGTACTTCGCCCCGAAGAGCGCCTGGTAGCCGCTGTAACCGCCGGGCTCGTCGGGGAGCGCGTCGGTGACGCCGCCATTGGCGGTCGAGCAGAGCGCGTCGCCGGCCGCGCAGTGGACGCCGATGCCGACGAAGTCGGCCGTCGCCTGCGCCGGGTTCGACTTGACCTCCGCCGCCTGCGTCGAGCTCGCGCCGAAGACCGTGGGGATGTCGGTGGCGATGTTCTCGAGGACCGTGTTGGCCGTCGCGACCATGCCCACGTTGCAGCCGGCCCGCGTGAACGGCACCCAGGGCGCCGGTGCGTTCTTCCCGCCGGCCGTCAGCATGTTGAAGGTCGTGTCGGTCGGCGTCGGGTTCGAGTAGTCGTAGATCGGGTCGGTCCAGTAGGCGAACGAGACGGCGGGATTGGAGGTCCCGTTCGGGTTGAAGTACCGGAACGTGTTGGCGATCGGCACGCCCATGTTGTTCCCGTAGACGCCGGTGAGCGTGGTCAGGATGTCGGTCGCCGTGTGCGCGATCAGCGGCGTGTGGTGGTTGGTCAGCAGCACGCCGTTCTGCTCCATGAAGTTCAGCAGGTGCGGCATCTGCTCGAGGTCCGAGGGCACGTTCGGGTTGTCGCGCGTGAAGTGGACGTTGTCGAACTGGATCTCTATGACGTGCTTGACCGCGCCGGTGGGCGAGGGCAGGTCGCAGCTTCCGGTCGAGGCGGCCGAGGCGACGTGGGTGACTGCGGCGGCCGGCAGGGCCGCGGCCAGGAGGGTTCCGATCGCGAGGCAGGCCGCCACCAGGCCGGTGACGATCCGCTGCAGGACGCTGGACATCAGGCTCCCCCTTGCTGTCGATCAGTGGACGGGCGGGTGGGATCGGGCGGTCGTCCGCCTGGGCGGCAGGCTCGCCCGCAGGCGCAGCAGCCCGGACCGATGCTGGGGCGGCGACACTGCCCGGCCGGTCGACCCCGTCTGCCTGTCACCATGCCTGCCCTCCCGTGCATGGACAGTACCGGTCCGAGGTTAGCCGCCCGTGGTCGGGGCGTTAACTGCTCGTCGGGGGAGGGGCCTGCGGACCCGTTCTCTGCGCCAGGCGAAGGTCAGCAGAGTTGCCAGCATGGCGAGGAGAGAGGTGACCGCCCTAGCAGGCGCCGCCGTTGCCGCTCACGCAGGGTTCGAGCAGGATGGGGTACCCCTCGTCGGGCCCCTTGTAGGTCTGGGTCACGCTGGTCCCGCCGTTGAAGGTGAACGTCCACGAGACCAGCTGGCCCACGCCGTTGTGGTCGGGCTGGCCGGCGACTGACACATTGTCGTGGGGCGCGTAGGTCACGCCGTCCCAGGCGAATGCCGCTCCCGCGTTGGCCTGAATTACGGTGGTGTTCGCGTCAACCGCAGGGTTGGTCTGGTACTGGCTCGGCTTCAGAACGTAGAGCGCGACGCCGCGTCCGTAGGTCGTGGGGTCCGACTCTTCACTGGTCTGATAGACCCACGTCGTGCCGTTCCACTGGTACGAGCTGGCTCCCTTGGTGGTCCACGCGCCGAGGGCTTCGCCCTGTCCGTCGCAGTAGTTGGCAGAGGTCGACGTCACTCCGGTCGACTGCGTGACGCAGCCCCGATTCAGATCCATGATCTGATGGGCCCCGAGCGAAAGCTGGTTGTTGCTGCCGCTCGGTCGCATTATGACCGTCACACCGTCGCCCACCACCAGCGACTGGTTGATGTTGATGGTCCCAGTGACGTAGAAGACGCCGGGCAGCTGGGAGCTTCCGATCGGAGTGGCGACGTCGAGCAAGGGGTTGTTGGGGTTCGAGTGATGGTTCAGCGGATCGAGGATCAGGCAGCCGCCGCTTTGGACCGTGATCGAGCTGTACCATCCCGGACCGATCTTTGACGCCGTCGCCGGGTCGCACGTCAGCGGATTCCCGCTGCTGTCATTGATGGGGGCTGCGTTGTGGGTGATCGTGACGCTTCCGCTGCTGTCACCCACGGGGATCGACGGCGGCAACGCTGCCGCTGGCGCGCCGGAGGTCAGACCAGGCGGTGGCGGGTAGTTCGGGTCCTGGATGAACCCGGGGAGCGGCAGCGCGCCGCTCGGAGGGAACATGCTGGAGAGCCCGTTGGCGTCGTAGGTCTGGCCCTGGATCTGGCTCGTCGACCAGCACGAATTCCCGCATGAGACGTTGTCGATGAGGTACGGAGCCGGCTGGTATCCGGTGCCGCCGACGGCTCCCATCTGCAGCGTGGTACTGGAGTTCAGCTTCATGCCCCAGTTGCCGCCGAGATCCCCGTCGATGACCGTCAGCGTCGAGTTGGTGCCGGCCAGCGTGATGTCCTGCGCGTTGGACGGCCCCGCATCCGTCGGCCGCCGGAGCGTGATGACCGCGAAGCGATTGGGGAAGACGCCGGCCGTCGCCCAGGCGGGGACCGTGACACTCGAGGAAGAGAAGACCCGGGCAAAGTAGGGCTGCTGGTTGGCCTGGACTCGCACGAAGATCACGCGAGTGTTGCCGCCCAGTGTCCCTGTGTACGCCGAGCCCGCGCTGTTCGGCGGCGTGTCGACCCACAGGGTGTAGGCCCCGACGACGACTCCAGTCGCAGCGGTGTTGTTGGAGGCATAGCTGGTGATATCCGAAGGCTGGAGCCCGAGGTCCAGGTTGTCGTTCAGGTACTTCCAGCTGTCCGTGCGCGCGCAGAAGGCGGGGGCGTTCGGATTGCTCGGAAACTCGCTGATGCAGTTGTCGGCGTCAGGAGAGGCGAGGTAGTGGGCGCCGGCCAGAGCGGCGGCATCGGCGTTGGCCTGGTACGTCCGGCGGGCGGCCAGCCACGTTCCGTAGTCGACGGTGAGGGCCGCAGCGCCGAGCAGCACGACCAGGAAGAGCACGAAGAGCACGAGTACCTGCCCGCGTTCCCCGGATCGTCGCGGGCGGCGACGCAGTGATGGCCCTGACTGGCTCATGGCTCGACTCCGAAGGCGGTGCGGGACGCGGTTCATGATCCACACGTGCCGATACCGCTGGGCTGGTTCTGCAAGGGAGGGCCTTCCACGCGGAACTGCTCGGTAGAACTGGCCGTGAGGGCGTTATCCGCCGTTCCGCCGTCGATACCATCGAGGATGTTCCCGATGAGCGGCACGATCAAGGGATGGCGGTACGCGACCGTCACGTTGAGGCGCACCGAGTACGTGCCATCGGGGTTCTCGTAGGAGCAGTAGGTAACCGAGCTCGAGGCCGTGCCACAGACGTCGCCGGACGTCAGGCATACGTTCGCCTTGTTGTAGCCGGCCATCGCCCGGCCCAGGGTTCCCGTCTGCGTGACACCACCGACCGAGCAGGTGCCGCCGCTGCCATTCATGCCCAGCGTGTAGCAGAAGACGTCATAGACGGGCGTCCCGACGGTGGTCGCGTTGCCAACGTTGCTGCCGTCGGTCACGAGGGTGGCCCCGTAGCGCGCGCCCTCGCGCACGCTGTTGATGAGACCGAGCTGCGAGCTGAAGACCAGCCCGAACTGGAGGATGCCCATGAAGACGAGCATCAGGGGAACGAGGACCAGGGCGAACTCCACCATCGCCTGACCGCGGTCGGGACGCGATACTCGGGTCGTGATGGGCGCAGAGCCTGCCTGCGGCAGCATGGGCCTGGGATCGCGCTTCAACATGGTGCCGCTTGTTTAGGCCGGATACCTTACGTTGGACATTGCACGGGTGACATGAGGCACCGAGGTAGCCGGCTCTGCACCGCCAGACCGCGGCATACTCCCCCCATGACACCCCCCACCCTCCTCACCGATGCCCAGGCCATCCTCCCCGACATCGTCGACGTGCGGCGCACCCTGCACCGGCATCCCGAGGTCGGGCTGCAGCTGCCGTACACGCAGTCGGTCGTGGCGGCCGAGCTCGAGCGGCTCGGGCTGAAGCCACGTCTGGGCACCTCCGTCAGCTCGGTCACGGCCGTGATCGAGGGCGCCCGGCCCGGCCCCACGATCCTGCTGCGCGGCGACATGGACGGGCTGCCGCTCCACGAGGACACCGGGCTCGACTTCGCGTCGGAGACGGGCGACACGATGCACGCCTGCGGGCACGACACCCACGTGGCGATGCTGCTCGGCGCGGCCCGGCTCCTCCTCCAGCGTCGCGACCAGCTCACCGGCAACGTCCTGCTGATGTTCCAGCCGGGCGAGGAGGGCTGGCACGGCGCGCGCTTCATGCTCGATGAGGGGCTGCTCGACGCCGTCCCCAGCCCGGTCGCCGCGGCGTTCGCGATCCACATCGGCACCCGCTACCCGGCGGGCACGATCCACCTGCGCCCGGGAGCGGTCTACGCGGCGGCCGACACGATCCGGCTCACCGTGCGCGGGCGCGGCGGGCATGCGTCGACCCCCCACCTCTCACTCGACCCGATCCCGGTCGCCGCCGAGATCATCCTGGCGCTCCAGTCGATGGTGACCCGGACGGTGGACGTCTTCGACCCGACCGTGGTCACCATCGGTCACGTGGTCGCCGGTACGCGGGACAACATCACCCCCGAGACGGCGTTCGTCGAGGGGACGATCCGAACCGTGTCGGAGGCGACCCGCGCGAAGGTGCACGAGGGCGTCCGGCGGGTGGTCCACGGCATCTGCGCGGCCCACGGCGCGACCGGCGAGCTGGAGATCGAGCCGGGGTACGGCGTCACCATGAACACGGCGGCCTTCACCGGGCTGGTGGAGGAGGTGGCCGCCGGGGTGATCGGCGCCGGCGCGGTGCGCGTGCTCGACGCGCCGCTGATGGGCGCCGAGGACTTCTCGTACGTGCTGCAGCGGGTGCCCGGGGCGATGGTCCAGCTCGGCGCGCGGCCCGCGGACGTCGACGAGGCGACCGCCCCCCAGAACCACTCGAACCGGGTGGTCTTCGACGAGCCCTCCATGGCGGTCGGCGCCGCGCTCCACGCGGCGGTGGCGCTGCGCTACCTGGGTGGGGCGTAGGGACTCACCCCGCCGACCAGGCCGCGCGTCGTCGTGCCCGACGTGATCTCCGCGGCCCTGACGCTATGCGCGTGAATGCCCGCCCAGGGCGGCACCACGCGTCTGCGCGCGGCTGGTCGGCAACCCGGGAGCTACGCGACTTCGACGGAGCGAGCGGTGCCCGGCCGCGTGCGTCGCAGCTGCCTTTGACATACGCCATATATGGCACCACACTGAGCCCGTGGACAAGACGACGCTCTACCTGACGCCCGAGCTTCGCCGCCGCTTGCGTGAAGCGGCTCGCCGGACCGGCCGGCGCCAGGCTGACGTGATCCGCCTGGCGCTCGACGCCTATCTCGACGAGGGCCAGGCCAATCGACCCACGTCGATCGGGGCCGGCGAGGACGAGGCGCTCGAAGCCCGAGATACCGAGGCCTGGCTCCGCGACCGCTGGCGCAACCGGTGATCACGCTCGATACGTCTGGACTGTATGCGCTGCTCAACCGGCGTGATCCCGCACACGCTGCCGCCGTGGAGACGTTGAATGGGGACGCGGGGCCGTACCTGGTACCGGCCGCGACCCTCGGCGAGGTTGCCTTCCTCGTCGAGGAGCGCCTCGGGATCCGGGTGCTCGACCTCCTGCTCGCCGATCTGGAGTCTGGCGCGTACACGCTCGACTGCGGCGAGGCCGACATGGGACGCACGCGCCAGCTCGTGAAGCGGTACGAGGACCTCGCGCTCGGGTTCGTCGACGCCGCGGTCATCGCCTGCACCGAACGGAGCGGAGGTCGCGTGTTGACGTTCGACCTTCGCGACTTCGGAGTGGTCGCGGGCGAGGGAACGATCACCGTCCTCCCGGCAACGCCCCAGTAACGACGCCCGTGGCAGGCTCTGCCCGGCCGGACGACGCCCGTGGCAGGCCCTGCCCGGCCGGCCCTGCCCGGCCGGACCTGCCCGGCCGGCCCTGCCCGGCCGGACCTGCCCGGCCGGCCCTGCCCGAGCCGCGACCCATTCGGCGCCTGTCGGGCCCGATATCCTCCAGGGCGATGCCGCGGCGCTCTGGCTGACCACAAGGTCCATCGCGAAGGGCATGCACTCCTGCGCGAGCGGTGCGCACCACTCCGCCCCGAGCGGCAGCGTGCGTGGCGCGGGCGCTGCAGGGCGCTCGTGCCATCTTGAACCGGCCGCCGCAGGCCCTGGCGCCTGCGGCCATGACGCGTAATCGCCCGCCAACCATCGCCGGCAACGCTGTAGAAGATATTCAGAGCGGCAGGCGGGCAGGCGGGCAGGCGGGCAGGCGGGCAGGCGGGCAGGCGGCAGGCGGCAGGCGGCAGGCCCGTGCGTCGGGGCGGTGCGTGCCCCTGCTGGCCGCCCGTCGGCTACTGGCCGCCCTTCAGGGCCTCCCGCATCAGCTCGAACGCGCGCTCGTGCTCCCCGGCGTCCGCCAGCCGCTCGGCCCATTCCCCGAGCACCTCGCGGAGGCGCGCGGGTGACCCGGCGCGGCGGGCCAGGTCGGCTGCCCGCTCGTACAGGGCGAGAGACGCGGCTCGCTGCCCCTCGGCGGCATCGGCCCGCGCCAGCGTCACGAGCGCGTCGATCTCGGCCGGTGCGTTCGAGGTCCGCTCGGCCAGGTCGAGCGCTTCGCGCGCCAGCCGCATCCCGTCGGCCTGGGAGCCCCGCGCCAGCGCGATCCGCGCCTGCGTGTCGAGCACGTTCGCCAGCCGCCGTTCGTCGCCCAGGCGCTCGAACCGGGCTCGCGCGTCGGCCGCCAGCTCCTCCGCCCGGTCCGCGCGGTCGAGCGACAGGTTGGACAGGGCCAGGTCGTTCTCGACTCCGGCCAGGTCGAAGTCGGTCGTCGACGCCCGGTACAGCGTGACGCTCGCCATCGCCGCCCTGGTCGCACCGTCGTAGTCCCCCGCTTCCCTGCAGCGGAGGGCGAGCTCGTGGTAGAAGACCGCCCGATGGTGGTCGTTCAGCCGCTCGGCGAGTGCGCGTATCTCGTCGAGATGGGCCACCGCCGCGGTGTGGTCGCCGGCACGGGCGGCGGCGGTCGAGAGGGCGATCACGAGGCGCAGCTCGAAATCCGGGACCACGCTGACCCCGCCTCGGACGTCGTCCAGCAGGGCCTGCAGGACCGCGATCGCTTCGGTCGTGTGGCCCTGCGCGTATTCGCCTTCGGCCAGCCAGTACCGCGTGAGGGCGGCACGTACCGGGTGCCCCAGCGAGGCGAACACCTGGACGGCCTCGTCGGCCGCGGACACGGCTTCGGCGCCTCGGTCCAGCCTCACCAGGGCCTCGGACAACCCGAGCAGGAGCTCGGCGCGCTGCAGCGGCGCGTCGGTGGCCGTGAGCAGCGCCCGGAACGCGTCGGCGGCCTCCTGCCAGTGATGCGAAGCCAGCGCGAGATCGGCCTCGAGGCGGGCCCACCCGGCCGGGCCGTCACCCAGGAACCGCTCGGCCGAGAGCCCCAGGCGCTCGGCGAAGAAGGTCAGCGCGGCCATGGACGGCCTGGACAGGCCGTTCTCGAGGGCGCTGACATAGGCTTTCGTGTAGCGGGGAGATGCCAGCTGCTGCTGGGTGAGCCGCGCCGCCAGCCTGGCCGTCCGGAGGCGCGAGCCAATCTGTTGGGCCAGTTCCGATTGGTCGACGACCACGCGTCGTCGGGTCCGAGTTCCAGTCACGCCCGGAAGTGTACCGGTACGTCGCGGGATCGTTGACCCGCCGAGTGGCGCGAACGTGCCGGCTGAACGGCACGGGTATCCGGGGCCCGGGCGCGTCGACGGGGCCGCAAACACGACACGGCCGCTCGCACGGCCGCAGACACGGCCGTACACCCGGCCGCCAACGCGCGATGACCGCGATGATCGCTGGCCGTTCACAACCGCGATGATCGCGATTGACCCGATCGCCCCGCGTCCATACACTCCGCCCATGCGCCGAACCCGCGTCCCCGTTCCGCACGGGCACCCGTGCGCCTGTCCGGGCGCCGGCGCGACCTGAACCTCGTCCCCCGGGGTGCGCGCCGGCGATCGATCCCCAGGCCGACGCACCCGAGGTTCCTTCCGTGGCTGCATCTCTCCCGGCCGTCAAGGACGGCGTCACCATCGTCGTCTTCTCCGGCGACTTCGACCGCGTCCAGGCCGCGTTCAACATCGCGGTCGGCGCCGCCTCGAGCGGCCTGCCGGTCAGCATGTTCTTCACGTTCTGGGGGCTCGACGTCCTCACCCGCCCCAACGCGTCGCGCGTCGGGCGCGATCCGCTGCGCACCGCCTTCCGCTGGTTGAAGCCCGGCGGAGCGGGACGCCTGCCGCTGACCCGCTTCAACTTCCTGGGCCTGGGCCCGGTGCTGATGCGGCGGCTGATGGGCCAGTTCCGCATGCCCACGGTCGACCAGATGGTGGAGCTCGCGCACTCCCTCGGCGTCAGGTACATCGCCTGCACGATCACGATGGGGGTGATGGGCCTGACCGAGGCCGACCTGCTGCCGATCGTCGACTCGTACGCGGGCGTCGCCACCTACCTGGCGGACGCGCGCGGCAGCGACGTCAACCTGTTCATCTGACCCCGTTTCACCTCAGCCGCGAAAGGCGATCCCCATGACCGAACAACGTCCCAACCCAGCCCTCCCGCGCGCCGACGTCGTCGTGGACGCCTCCGGGTTCCTCTGCCCGATGCCCATCGTCAAGCTGGCGCAGGCGGTCAAGTCGGTCGCCGTCGGTCAGATCGTCGAGGTGGTCGCCACCGACCCGGGCATCCTCGCCGACGCGCCGGCGTGGGCGCAGATGACCCGGCAGGACATCATCGGCGCCTGGTCGGAGGGCGACCGGCACCACTTCTGGTTCCGCAAGCTGCACGAGTGAGGGGCTCGCCTGAGCCGGCCCGGCCGGCCCGAATTGCCCGAACTGCCCCGATCTCGCCGGGCCAGCCTCACTCCGGGACACCACCGTCCGGCTGGCCATACAAAGTATGGCGCCGTTGCCGACGGTCGCTGGCTCCGGGCGCTCGACTCCCTGAGCCGCTTCCGCCGAGCCGCCATACAAAGTATGGCGCGCGTGACACGGGTCGCCGGGGGCACGGGAGTGCCAGCCCGAGGCATCCACGATTCGCGGGACCTCGCGGGGGGCCTGGACGCCGCGCCTCGCGAGCCCCGACTCGCGAGGCGGATCAGGAGCTGGGCGGGCTCGGCGACGTGGAACCGTATGCGATGTTGAACCCGTCGACGTCACTGTCGGGCAGGGACGGCGTGGAGACCTGGGTCCGGTGCTGGATCATCACGCCACCGTCGCTCGTGACGAGACTGGGGCTCGCGTTGTTGACGGTGCCCGGATCGAAGGTCGTCTGCCCATAGTGGGCGAGCGTCGCAATGTGGCCGCCGATGGTGGGCGCCTCCTCGATCCACTCGGCGGATGAGCCGGGGCCGCTGTAGGCCTGGGCGGTGGTGAACGTCCCCCCAGTGGTGCTGTCCGCGATGGTGATCGTCCACGTGCCGCTCGATCCCTGGGCGATGGTGGCGCTCATCTTGTCGCCCGGCGTGATCGTCATCGTGGTGATCGGCGTCTCGGCCGCGGGGAGGATCTCCCACCAGGCGTAGTAGTGCGCTGCCCCGGCGTAGTAGTCCTGCTCGGTGCCGGTCTGGATCAGGCTGCTGTTGTTGAACCCATCGATCCCGATCCACGACGACGAGTAGGTGGATCCACTCGATGGCTGCACCGTCGGGACCGTCCACTGGCCGGTCACGCTCGCGTAGCTGCCCGTCGAGCCGGTGACGGCGTACCCAGACCAGTTGGACGACGCCCAGCCAAAGCCGGAACCGCCGCCCCCGCCCCCGCCGTGGCCGTGGCCCCCTTTGCCACCGGGGTCCACCACCCTCGGCGCATGGATGACGGTCGCGCTCGCGGCCGCAACCGAAGGCGCGGCAAGCATCGTCGCGCACAGTACCCCGCTCGCCAGCGTCGCGATGGACCGTCGCATGTCGATCGTCCCCTCGTCGGCGTTGCCGCCCGGAACGGCAGCTCAGCCGCAGGATACCCGCTCTGCGACCGCGGTCCCACTACCCGGCGACCGCGGTCCCACTACCCGCTTCGGCCGCCCCGGATGGCAGGTGCCAGCTGTCACCGGCATCCACCGAGGGCCC
>JAJYDP010000114.1 GCA_021777365.1 Chloroflexota bacterium
GAGGCCGGCGGCGACCCTGGCCGGTGCGCCTATCTGCGCGGCCTCTTAATCCAGTCGGCGACGGGTTCATGCCCGCGCCGCAGCAGCCAGAACGCCGACCACCCGAGGCCGAAGGCTACGCCCGCGACCGCCAGGTACGCCAGCAGGCGGTGGATCACCTCCCCGTCGCCGGACCCGCTTCGCCTGTGGGCGCGCCCGGCCGTCCAGTCGAACCCAACCGGACACGCCTCAAGCGGCTCAGTGACGCATGTGGCCGCCGGACTCCTCGGCCGGATGCCCGTAGCGATGGGGCTCCTTCATGAACGCGGCGTGACAGCCCTGGCTGCAGAAATAGAACGTGCGACCCTCGTGCTCTTCTTGGGCGGCCGCGTCCTCTGGGCGGATCTCCATGCCGCAGACGGGGTCCCTCACCTTGTCGGCCATGTCGCTGGCTCCTTTCGAGTGTCGATGACCTTGCCGGCCGCGACTCGCACGGGGCGAGCCCGGACCGCCGTTCCGTTGCGCCGGGCGCCCGCCGGATTCCTGCCGTCGCGCACGGGGCGGCCGGACGGCCAGCGGAGCGCGCCTGCCGCTCCCCACATGGCCAGCGTCATGCCCGCGACGAAGAGCGGCCAGGGGAACGGGCGGGGCGTCCCGCCGGCGAGGATGGGCGCCGCATCCCAGGTAAAGCTCAGCACCACCAGCGCACCGCCGGCGAGGGTGCATGCGGCCGTGGCCCGACCCACACCCAGCCGCCATCCCGCGCGCAGCCGACGTGCGGCCGCCAGCCCGAACCCGATGAGCGCGGCGCTCACTGCGACGGGCGCCCAGACGGGTCCCACCCAGGGCACGGGAACCAGGAAGAGCAGGTCCCACGTGCCCGGCGAGGGGGGCCAGCCCGAGAAGCGCCAGAGCCACCCGTAGTAGCCGATGTCCCAGACCCCGAACGCGACGGCCGACCAGGCGAGCCGTTCGAGCGGGGTTCGGCCCGCCAGCCAGCCGACGGCGGCCAGCATCACCAGCGTCGCGAGCTCGCGGCCGAGTTCGATCTGGGCCAGGCCGCCCAGGGACCCCAGATCGCGCAGTGGGAACAGCGCCGCCGGGGTGATCGAGAGCGCGCGCTGCAGGTACAGCATCACCGCCGCCTCGAGGTAGGCCATCCCAATCGCGAACGTCGCCACCGCGAGCGCGCGGGCCAGGAGGCCGTGGTCGTCGGCGGGCGTCGCCGGGAAGTTCTGGGCGGTGGCGTCGGTCATGGCTGGGCCCACCACGGCCGCAGCGGTCGCGGAGCCGAACCTCGGGTGGCCGGGCGCGCCAGCAGAAGCTGCACGACGTCCAGCGCGCCCGTCTCGAAGCCGCGCCGCGCCGCCGCCATGCAGAGCCGCCAGGTCCGGTACGCCTCGTCGCCGGCGAGGCGCCGCGCTTGCTCCGCGCTGGCCTCGAGTCGCCGCACCCATGCCTCGAGGGTGAGTGCGTAATGCGGGCGGAGCGACTGCGCGTCGAGCAGCTCGAAGCCCGCCGCCCGCGCCTGCGCGATGGCGTCCTCGACGGTCACTAGCTCCCCATCCGGGAAGACGTAGCGTCCGACGAAGCCGCCGTCCCTGAAGCGCAGCCCGACCGGACGCCAGCGTGCGTGCGCCGCCGTGGCGATGCCGTGGTTGAGGAACAGACCGCCCGGGCGCAGCGCGGCGAACGCCGCGGCGAAGTAGACCGGCAGGTTGGCACGCCCGACGTGCTCGAACATGCCGACCGACGCCACCGCGTCGAAGCTGCCGGGGTTGGCGAGATCCCGGTAGTCGCGCAGCTCGACGCGCGCTCGATCGCCGAGGCCTTCGCGACGTGCCCGGGCCTCGGCATAGCTGACCTGCGGCTCGCTCAGCGTGGTCCCGGTGGCCTCGACGGCGTACCGCTCGGCCGCGAAGAGCGCAAGCGAGCCCCACCCGCAGCCGATGTCGAGCAGGCGCCGGCCGGGCGCCAGGCGGAGCTTCCGGCAGATCAGGTCGAGTTTCGCCTCCTGGGCCGCATCGAGTGCCTGCGCCGGGTCGGCGGTCGATTCGAAGTACGCGCACGAGTAGGTCAGCCGGCGGTCGAGCCAGAGTCCGCAGAAGTCGTTGCCGACGTCGTAGTGGAAGCGCACTGCCGCAAGGTCCCGCACGCGGGAGTGCCGCCGTCCACGCATGCGGGCGACACGCGTGAGTCTCGCCACCGATCCGGAACCGCGACGAAGCCTCGTCCCCCAGCGCAGCAGCCGACGCAGCTCGTCGGCGCTCAGGCGGCGCAGGTCCATGGCCCGGCCCGTATCGATGGCGGCAGCGATGTCGCCCTCGATGTCGATGTCACCCCGCAGGAACGCTTCACCCAGGGCGTCCGGCGTGGGCGGCCAGAGCAGGCGTCCGAGGGCGTCTGCGTCGGCGATCACGACGCGCGCGAGTGGAGTGCCATTCCTGGCGGCTGACCGTTGGGATGCCAGCCTGCCAGCCAATTCCAACGCGACGCGAGCGTCGGACGGCAACGCCTGGCGCGCGAGACGCAGTGTGGCGAGGGCAAGCGTCGCTCGCCCTCCCCGGAATGCCGGCACGCCCGTCGCTACGAGCCTGCCGGGTGCGTGGGGTACGGCGGTTCGGTCGCTCAGGACGCCCTGACCGGGCCCAAGGATGCCGGGCGGCCCCTCGGCCTCGACCTCACCCGGTGCCATACCGACAGATCCCCTCGAGCCTCGTCCGCTTCAGGAGCAGCGCGTTCATCGCGACCAGGAACGAGCTGCCGGCCATGCTGATGGCGGCGATCTCTGGCCGCAGCAGCAACCCGAAGGCGGGGTAGAACACGCCGGCGGCAATCGGAAAGGCCACGGTGTTGTACCCCACGGCCCAGGCCAGGTTCTGGCGCATCTTGCGGACCGTCGCTCGCGAGAGGGCGATCGCGCCGAGCACGTCAACCGGATCGCTCTTCATGAGCACGACGTCGGCTGCCTCGACCGCGACGTCTGTGCCGGCACCGATGGCGATCCCCACGTCAGCCTGCACGAGCGCGGGCGCGTCGTTGATGCCATCGCCCACCATGGCGACGAGCGTGCCCATTCCCTGCAGCTCCTTGACCTTGTCCGCCTTCTGACCCGGCAAGACCTCAGCGAACACGGTGTCGATCCCGAGCTCGGCCCCGATCCGTTCGGCGGTGGCCTGGTTGTCGCCGGTGAGCATGGCGACCCGCACGCCGATGCGGTGCAGGCGCTCGATAGCCTCCCTGGCCGAGGGGCGCACGGCGTCGGCGATGGCGATGATGCCGGCCGCCGCGCCGTCCACGGCGACCCGCACGACCGTGCGACCGGCGCCCTCGAGTTCGGCCGCACGGGCATCCAGGCGATCGAAGGCGATCCCGCGGTCGCGCATGAGCTTCGCGTTGCCGACGAGGACGCTCCGTCCGTCGACCCGTGCCTCCAGGCCGTAGCCGGGCACGGCCTGGAAGTCGGCTGCGTCGCCGACCGCGAGGCCACGGTCCTTCGCCGACGCCACGACCGCCGCCGCCAGGGGATGCTCGCTCGAGGCTTCGGCGGACGCGGCCAGCCGGACGAGCTCATCCTCGGAGCCGGGATTGCCCATGGCGACGATGTCGACCACCCGGGGCTCACCGACGGTGAGGGTGCCGGTCTTGTCGAAGATCACGACCCCCACCTTCGAAGCCTGCTCGAGCGCCGAGGCGTTCTTGAACAAGATGCCGTTGAGGGCGCCGAGCCCGGTCCCGACCATGATGGCCGTCGGCGTTGCGAGGCCGAGCGCATCGGGGCAGGCGATGATGACGACGGTGATGGCCAGCGTGAGAGCGAAGATGAAGGTGGCGCCGCCGACCCAGTACCAGCCGGCGAAGGTGAGGATGCCGAAGAGGACCGCCGCGGCCACCAGCCACTGGGCGGCCCGGTCGGCCAGCCGCTGCGCGGGTGCCTTCGAGTTCTGCGCGAGCTGCACGAGGCGCACGATCTGTGCCAGGGCGGTGTCGGCGCCGACCTTGGTGGCCCGGAAGCGGAACGTTCCGGTCTTGTTGACCGTCGCGCCGATGACGGGCGAGCCCACCGTCTTGTCCACCGGCACGCTCTCGCCCGTGATCATCGACTCGTCCACGGACGAGCGCCCGTCGGTGACCGTGCCGTCGACCGGGATCTTGTCGCCCGGCCGGATGAGCACGATGTCCTCGGAGATTACCTCGGAGGTCGCGATCTCCACCGGCTCGCCGTTGCGGATCACGGTGGCCTTCGGCGGGGCCAGGTCGAGGAGCGCCCTGATCGCATCCGATGCGCCCGAGCGGGCGCGCATCTCGAGCCAGTGCCCGAACAGCACGAACGCGAGCAGCAACACCGAGGCCTCGTAGAAGACCTCGCCGTTGAAGAGGAACGTCGCGGCCACGCTGAAGAGGTAGCCCGAGCCCACCGAGAGGGCCACCAGGACGGACATGTCGAGGGTCCGATGGCGGAGGGCTCGGTACGCCCCCACGAAGAACATCTGGCCGCTCCACAGGACGGCCGGCGTGGAAAGCAGGAACAGGAGCAGCTTCACGTCCATGCCGAACGGCGTGGCCAGCCGGATGCCGAAGGTTTGGGTCGCCAGCGGCGAGTACAGGAAGACCGGGATCGCGAGAACGAGCGCGACGAGGAACCGGTTGCGCATGTCGCGCACCATCTCCGCCATGCTCATGCCGGCCCCATGGCCCATCTCGTGGGCCATGGCAGCCATTTCCCCTGCGGGCTGCCCTGCCGCGGCGGGAGCCATCGCGTGGCCGGCGTGGGGTGCTTCGGCGGCCGGCATCGCGTGGCCGGCGTGGGGTGCTTCGGCGGCCGGCATCGCGTGCCCGGCGTGCTCCGCCGCAGCGGGCGGGGCGGGGTGCGCCATCTCGTGCGGCACGGCACTCCCGATCGCCGCCGGCGTCTCTTCCTGGCAGAGATGGCACGGCACGATCTCGCCGCCGCAGGTGCAGCCGAAGTCGCGGATCAGGGCTTCCACGCCGTCGGCCCCGATGACGTGATCGGCATACCGAACCGTGACCTGCTGGGCGACCGGGTTCGCCTCGGCGGCGAGCACGCCCGGATGACGGAGCAGATGCCGCTCGAGCACACTGGCGCTGCTCGCTCGCAGCAGGCCGCCAGCCTCGAAGATCGCCTCGGTCACCATCGTCATCTCTCCTGCGCGGCAATCCGTTCGCGCCAGTTCTACTACACCTCGGTCGGTGGTGGTTTCAGCTCCCAACCCGTTGCGTCGGGACGCGAGGGTCGATCACGACGACTGAGGCTGACCGAGCGAGGTGAGTCCTGCCTGAGCGGGCGCTGAGGAAACTCCCAATCTCGCCGCGGTGTGCCGCTCTGGGGCGCCGCAACCTGCGACGGACCGACATCGTGGCGATCTCTCAGCAGGGGTTCATTCCAGTCTCAGGTTTCCCACTCAGGCTCGGAGCATCGACAACAGGTCCGCCTGGACGGCGGGCCAGCGGCCATCCGGGCCGCACCAAGATGCCTGACAGGAGTGTCGGAAATGGATCGCTCATCTGGTCACACGCCATCGTTCGAGGGCGACGCGCGGCCGCCGCTCATCGGGCTCCTCACAGTCCAGGCGTTCCTGGGCTACGAGTGGCTCATGTCGGGCATCTCCAAGGTGCTCGCGGGCGACTTTGCCTCCGGGCTCGCGGGCACCCTGTCGGATCAGTCGAAGGGCCTGACAGGCTGGTACAAGTCGCTCCTCGACATGGTCGTGATTCCGAACGGCCAGCTGTTCGGTTACCTCGTGATGGCCGGGGAACTCGCCCTGGGCATCGTCCTGATCTCGGCCTCGGTGATCTGGCTGACGCGCTGGTCACGCCTCTCCGCCCGCGGCCGCTCCGTCCTCCTGTCGTCCATCGTCCTCGCGGGCGTCGTGGCGATCTTCATGAACGTCAACTTCCACCTGATGAGCGGCGCCAACCATCCCTGGATCGTGGCCGCCGATCCGAACGGCGAAGGGATCGACCTCGACAGCGTGATGCCGATTATCCAGGCGATCATCGCCGCGGTCAGCCTGCGGTACCTGGTCGCGCTCCGTGCCGAAGCGCGTGTCCCGACAACCGCGCGGTCCCGGGTGCCGGCGGCCTGAGCTCGGCGGCCCACCTCGATGTCACGGCCGCGGCGGGCGGGATCGCCGCGGAGGCCCCGGTCGGGCGTGGCGACGGCCGGCGTGGTCCTCTTCGCGCTGCTCGCCGTCGGGGCGGGTGCGCTCCTCGTGCTGCGCGCCGAGCGTCTTCGCGGCGACAACACCTTGTGAGGCGCGCCGGCGCCGCTGCGCCCGGTGGCCAGGCCGCTTGACCGAATCTTGACCCTCGGGCGCATGACGCCTTGACGTCAGACTCGCAGGCTCTCGGGTGTCGGCAGCAGGCCGACGACGCAACGCGAACACGATACGTACAGGAGGCGCTCCCATGATGGGAGGAATTGGCTGGGGCATGGGCCTCGCCGGCTGGTTATGGATGTTCGGGGGACTGATCCTGTTCGCCGGCCTCGTCGCGCTCTTCGTGCGCGCGCTGGCCGGGCCGACCACGCGGGGGGACGGTGGCGCGCGCCCGCCGGGAACCACGCTCGACGCGCTGGGGGAGCGGTTCGCGCGCGGTGAGATCAGCGAGACCGAGTTCGAACAGGCCCGGAGAACGCTGGGGTACGCCTGATGCGCCGCGTGACACTCGGCCGGCTGGTCGCCGGCCTCCTCGGGCTCGGCCTCGTGCTGGTGCTCGCCGGCGCCGTCCTGGGCGGGACGGGGGCCGCTGCATCCAGTTCGTGGACGGGCTCCGGCGGGGGCCTGGGCGCGTTCGGCTTCATGGGCCCGGGCATGATGGGTGGCGGCGCAGGCGACATGGGTCAGGCGATGGGCAGCGCCCTCGCCGGCCGGGTCGGGCAGCCGATCTCACAGGCTCAGGCGACCGCCCTGGGTGCCAGCGCACCAGCAGGCGCGACCGTCGGCCAAACGGCGAAACGGATCACCTTCCAGACGAGCGACGTCCGGCTCGCGGTGGTGGCCAGCCCGTCCGGCGGGCCGGACCTGACGTTCCGCATCGCGGGGCTCGTGAACCCGACCATCGTCGTGCCGCTTGGCGCGACGGTCACGGTGCAGGTCGTCAATGCCGACCCGGACATGAGCCACAACTGGGCAGTCGTGAACGCGCAGGCGCCGTTCTCCTACATGAGCATGATGTCGGGCGCGGTATTCGCCGGGGCTTCCTCGGCGCCGCTGGGCGACCCGACCTCGGCCGGCCTGCCGAGCGAGACGATCAGCTTCACTGCCTCGACCGCGGGGACCTACACGTACCTGTGTCAGGTGCCGGGTCACGCCGCCCAGGGTATGTACGGCACGTTCCAGGTCGTCGGGGCCTGAGGCGACAGGCGCCGATCACCGGGGCTCTGGCTCCGGACAGCCGGCCATGCCCATCCTGACCCCCCTTTGAGCCACTTCTCGGCCGGCTCTCAGGTGTAACTCACCCGGCCGCGCGAGGCTGACGCGATGGAGCAGCAAGCCGTCCCGCCGCCGGCGGGACTCCCAGCGTCCGCCGCGATCAGCCTCGGCAGCGGCTGGCTCATGCCGGCGGCCCTCGTCACATTCCTCCTTGCCACCGTCTACCTGCCGGCGCACCAGGACGGCGCGTCCGGCATTGCCGGGATCGTCGCCCTGGCCGCAGCCCTCTACGCAGCCGGACTCGTGATCGCTGCGCCGAGGTTGGCGCGGAGCGCGGTGCTGCGACTGGCCGGCCGGCGCTTCCGCGTCGTGCTCATCGGGATCGGCGAGGACGAACTCGGCGATCCCGCGATCGCGGGGCGGTGGAGGATGCTCGCGATCGCCGCCGGCGCGACCGTCTCGCTCCTGACGGTCGTGGCGGCCCTTCTGCTCGCGTCGCGTGCTCCTGCCAGCGCTTACCCCCACGCCGTTGCGGCCGTCGCGGCCAACGTGGCGCTCTTCTCGGCGCTTGGAACACTGGTCCCGGCGCCGCCGTTCGTGGGCTGGTCGCTGGTGTTGACGGTGCTGGACCTTGCCGGCACCCCCCGCGCGGCGCGCCTTCGCCGGGCCGCCCGAGTCGGTCGCGTCCTGGCGACACCGCTCCTCGTGGCCGGTGCCACCCTCCTTGCGCCCCTCGACCCGTGGATGGCGATCCCCCTCGGTGCGCTCGCCGTCGTCTACGTATGGCGTGCCACGGACCTCGCGGTCGGGCGGGATGCGTTGGCCCGCTTCCTCGAGGCGCATACCGTGGGGCAGCTGGCCCGGCCGCCGATCCTGCGGGTGCGGCCAGACGACGCGATGACGCCGCCAACGCTCGCGCGGCGCCGCCCCGGTGGCGCGGTGTTCGTGGAGGGCAATGGCTTCCTCGTCGGAGCCATCGGGACGCATCGGTTGCGCCGGGCGGGCACGGGCAGCGAAGGCCGGCCTGGCGCGGCCTGGCGCTCCGTCATGGTGCCCCTCGCCAGGCTCCCGTGGCTCGAGCGCAGCGAGCCCGCCACCAGCCTGACCGAGGTGCTCCGTGCCTCGGGGGTGGTGCTCGTCGCGGCGGCCGGTGAGATCCGGGCGGTCGAGGAGGACGCCCTGCTCGACCAGGCCGCGGCGTGGTCCCGTGGGGGCACCAACCCCTCGGCGCGTCGGGGCGCGCCCCCGGTCACCCTGGCGGCAGAGGGTTCCTCGGATATCGACCAGGGCTGACAGGGGACCGGCGCGACGGCGTCTCGCAGGTCTCTTTCACGGAAGACTCACGCCCGCCTCAGGAGCGTGCGGCAGGATCTGTCCGGCGAGGATGCGGAGCATGACATGGAGCGTGGGCTTGGCTATCGTGCCGGCGGGGCCGCTCGTCGGCGCGGCGATCGGGTTCGGATCTGCCCCGGGCGGTCCGGTGCGGATCGCCATGGACGACACCCAGGTCTCCCTAACCGGCTCGACCCCACGGTCGGGAAGCTGCTGACGGTGAGCTGGTGAACCATGGCACCGAGCGCCACGACAAAGCGGTCCCCGCATTGCACGCTCCTGGACGGCAGGGGAACGAGGCCCGGACGGACCCGGGTCAAACCACGACCTTCGCCCTGCGGTTCGACGTGCCCGGTACCCATGGGTACGGCTCCCCGAACCCCGGGAAGGCGGCCGTGGGCATGACCGACGCGATCGTCGTCTCGCCATGAGCACGGGGAGCGAGCTTCCCGCTCGCGCGTCACGCGAGGGCGCGGACCGGCCGGAGGGTGGGCGCCACGCCGCAGTCTGCCATGCGCAGCGCGCCGCCGGCCAGGCCGGCTCGCTCGCGTCGATGATCGCGAGCGAGCGGCCCTTTGAAGAGGTGGCGCTGCAGGTGCTCGCCGCGCGCGGATCGCTCGACTCCCTGCTGATCCGCCTGCTGGAGCTTGAGCTCGACAGCTGCTTGCCCTCGGCCCACCAGCGGGTCGAGGTCGGCGCGCTCGTGTCCGCCGCCCTGGGTCGGCGCCGCGCGGCCCGCTCCCCGGATTCGGACCCGCCCCTGCCACAGGGTCCGACCCGCCCGGTCGGCGGCGGCCGGCCGGTCCATCGTCCCAGCGACCGCTCGCGCGGCGCGGTGGTGTCCGACGTTAGCTGACGCGGCCGCTACAGCCACCTCAGCCACCGGGACCTAGCGGCAGGTCCCGCCGACGACCCCCCGCGCGCATCGCGCTCGGCCGGGGTCGCGTCACGCTTGGACCGCTGTGAACCGGTCAGTACAGCGAGAGCGGGTCGATGAAGCGACCGTCGACCTCGACGCGGAAGTCGAGGTGCGGCCCCGTCGCCCGGCCGGTTGCGCCGGCCCAGGCGATGGTCTGCCCGCGCGCGACGATTTGGCCGAGGCGCACGGCCACCGCCCGGTTGTGGTTGTACGTCGAGATCGTCTCGTCAGGGTGCTCGATCACCACCACGTTTCCCCCGCCGTTGTCCTTCCATCCCGCCCACACGACGGTGCCGGCGGCGATCGCGCGCACGATCGTCCCGCTCGGTGCCGCGATGTCGATGCCCAGATGCGCGTTGGAGAAGCGCGTGGTCAGGGTGCCGTCGATCGGCAGCGGCCACAGGTATCGTGTCGGTGGCGCCACCGGAGCGGGCGCGCGCCGCGGGCTGGCCGGGACGCGACGCGGCCTCGGGCTGCGCGGCGGACTGGCCGAGGATCGTCGTGGGGCCGCGGGCCGGCGTGGTACCGCAGGCCGTGCCCCGGCTGTCGATGAGCCGTCGGGGACGAGGATCTGCTCGCCTGACACGAGGCGACGCGCGTCGACCCGCGGGTTCCAGCGCAGCAGGAGGGCGAGACGGACGCCGTGCGCCGCGGCGATGGACCAGAGATTGTCCCCCGCCCGGACGGTGTGCAGGAGCTGGCCCGGACGGCTGCGGCCTGCATGGCGTCGCACGACGCCCGCAGCCGACCGGCCACGCGGCAGCGTCGGGATAGCGCTGCGCGAGGGGTGGGTGGCCGCCGCTGATCCGATCGTGCCCGTCGATTCGACCCCGCGTATCAGCTGGGCACCTGCGCCCTGGCGTGGCCGGGATCCGGGGGCGAGGACGACCGGCCGGATGAGCGATGAGGGCAGCAGCGCGTAGGTGGCTAGCGGCCTGGCCCGCGAGGGGGAGGCGCTCGTGGGTGCCAGCGTGACGACGACCACCGCCGCGAGGGAGGCGATTGTTGTGAGCAGGACACGCGCCGATGGGGTGGGCACGGGGGTATACATGGGGGTTCCTCCGTGGCGGGACGCGGAACGCCGGCCCGTGGCGGACGCGGAGCACGAGTTGCAGCCGGGTCGGGACCGGCGGAGCGCGCCGCGGAGTCTGGCCCTGGGAGATGAAGGGAAGCTGGGGCACGACTGAGAGGAAGGTGAGAGACAGTCCGGGTCCTGCCGCGACGGGTGGCCCGCCGGCCGCGGGGTGCGTGTCTCACGACATCGTTAGGTCGCACTCAGCCAGCACTCACCTGCGTCCGCTGTACTGCCGCCGTGCGCAGCGCGTCAGGCCGTACCGCCCCATGCCGTACCGCCCCATGATCGACCGGTAGATCGGA
>JAJYDP010000115.1 GCA_021777365.1 Chloroflexota bacterium
CAACCTGGCGGCCCGCATCACTGACGAGTTCGGCGCCACGGTGCCGATCTCGTTCGCCGGCGGCGCGGACGCGTTCAACGTCGCGAACCTGCTCGCCGCGGGGATGCGCACCATCACGGTCTCCTCGGACCTGCTCAAGTCCGGCGGCTACCTGCGGATGCTCCAGTACCCGGAGCAGGTGGACGCCGCGCTCGATGCGGTGGGCGCCACCGGCCTCGACGATTTCGTCGTCCGCACGGCCCGTGACGACGGGTTCGACGGCGCCGCCGGCGACGTGGCCGCCTGCGCCCGCTTCAACCTGCGCCGGTACGCGGACGCCGTCCGCACCGATTGGCGCTACCAGAAACAGTCGCTCCGGACCGACCGCTCCAAGACGCCGCGCGCGCTGGGTCCGTTCGACTGCATCGAGGCCCCCTGCACGGACGAGTGCCCGGTCGACCAGCAGGTCCCGCGGTACATGGCCGCGGTGCGCTCCGGCGACTTCCGCGAGGCCGTGCGGATCACCCGGCTGGACAACCCGCTGCCCACGGTGCTGGGGCGGGTCTGCGACCATCTCTGCGAGAACACCTGCATCCGCACGCACCTCGACCAGCCGCTGGCGATCCGACAGATCAAGCGGTTCATCATGGAACAGGAGCGCGAGGTGACCCCGCCCACCGCCGGCCCCGGATCCGGGCACCGGGTGGCGATCGTGGGCGCCGGCCCCGCCGGGCTCGCGGCCGCGGAGTGGCTCGCCCACGCCGGGATCGCGGTCACCGTCTTCGAGGAGCATCCCTACGCCGGCGGCATGGTGGCCGGGGCGATCCCCACCTACCGGCTGCCGCAGGACCAGGTGGACCAGGACCTCGCCATGCTGCAGCGCCTCGGCGTGGAGCTGCGCTACGGGCAGCGCGCGGGCGTCGACTTCACCATCGACGGCCTGCGCGACCAGGGGTACGAGGCGGTCTTCGTCGCGGTGGGAGCCCAGCGGGCGAAGCGGCTCGGCCTGCCCGGCGAGGACGCCGAGGGCGTGATCGACGGGGTGACGTTCCTGCGCAGCGTGCGCGAGGGGCACCCGGTGGCCATCGGCCGCCGCGTGGGGGTCGTGGGTGCGGGAGACACGGCCATGGACTGCGTGCGGACGGCGCGCCGCGTGGGCGCCGACGCCGTGTCGTTGATCTACCGGCGCACCGTCGACCAGATGCCGGCCGATCGCGAGGAGATCCACGCGATCCGCGAGGAGGGGATCTCCATCGTGGAGCTGGCGCGGCCCACCGCGCTCCGCGTCGAGGATGGCCGGCTGGCCGGCATCGCCTGCACCCGCACCGCGTACGCCGGGGCGCGCGATGCCGCCGGCCGCAAGGTCCCCGAGGACGTCCCGGGCTCCGAGTTCGAGATCGGCCTGGACACGCTGATCCTGGCGATCAGCCAGCACGCCGTGCTCGACTTCTTCGGCGACCGCGCCCCGGAGCTGACACCGGCCGGGTACATCGCGGTGAACCCCGACACGTTCGAGACGTCGATTCCCGGCGTATACGCGGGGGGCGACGTCGCCGGCCGGGGCCCGGCCTCCATCGTGAAGGCCGCCGCCGATGGGAAGCGCGTCGCCGCGGCCATCGCCACCGCCCTGGGGGTCTCCTCCGGGGCCGTCCCGGCCGCTGCCGCGCGGGAGCAGGCCCGCCCCGACGTGCAGTCGCTGGTGGTCCGTCGTGCCCGGCGCGAGTACCGCGTGCCGATCCGCGTCAGCGCGCTGGACCGGCGCGACGGGTTCGAGGAGACCGTGCTCGGCTACACGCCCGAGGAGGCCGTCCGCGAGGCGAGCCGCTGCCTGGACTGCGACACGATCTGCAGCATCTGCGTGGGGGTCTGTCCCAACATGGCCCTGATGACGTACGAGATGGAGCCGGTGCGCGCCAGCCTGCCGGCGCTGTCGGTGGTGGACGGGGCCATCGTCGCCACCGGCTCGCGGCCGTTCGCGGTGGACCAGCGCCTGCAGATCGCGGTCCTCACCGACTTCTGCAACGAGTGCGGCAACTGTGTCACCGCCTGCCCGACCTCGGGCAGGCCGTACGTCGACAAGCCGAGGCTCTACCTGGACCGCGCCGACTTCGAGGCGCAGGACTCGAACGCGTACATGCTCCTGGGCGACGGGGTCATCGAGGCACGCGTGGACGGGCGGACCCACCGGCTCGCGGTCAACGGACGCCTCGAGTACACGGCGCCGGGCTTCCGCGCCGTCCTCGATCGCGATACGTTCGCGCTGCTGGAGGCCACGCCGGCGGGGGCCGCCGACGGCGAGACGCTCTCGCTCGAGCCGGCGGCGGTGATGGCGACGGTCCTCGCCGGGGTGACGGGATCCATGCCGCACATCCCGACGGCCGTCGCGGGCGGCACGCGCGTGCCGGCGCCCCACACCGTGGCCTGATCGGGGGCGACCAGGCGTCGGCCCGCGCGCGCCCGTTCCGCGGGCCCTGCCTGATCCACCGGGCCGCTCAGCCGGCCGGTTCCTCCAGGTCGCGCGCGTAGGCCGGGAACCGGAAGCGCATCGCGCGGACCAGCAGGCCGCCGTGCCCGAGCGACGCCGCCATGCGGGCGCTGGCCCGCTCACCGGTGAGGAGCCGGGGCAGCAGCAGGTCCGCGGCCGTGGCCCGCGAGTAGGCGCCGCAGCTGGGGAGCCCCAGGACGTCGACCGGGCCGATGCGCGCCAGCCACGCCATCGACCCGGGGTGCGCCGGCACCCCGTGGCGCACGACCCGCCCACCCAGCCGGCCGATCGCCAGGAAGAAGGGGTCGGTCGGGTCGGTCGATGCCGCCCCTGCGGTGAGGACGACATCCGCCCGTCCGCGACCCCGTACCAGTGGTCGCAGCGCCCCCTCCACGGCGGCCACGTCGTCGGCGACGTAGTGGATCGCCTGCAGCCGCGAGCCCAGCGATCCCACCCGCGCCAGGATCCCGCGCTCGAATCGCTCGCGCGCCACCGCGCGCACCGACTCCTTGACGACGACCGCCACCCGTCGCGACACGAACGGCGCGACCCGGACCAGCGGCCCCGCCCGGTCGCACGTCGCGAGCCCGCGCTCCAGCACGGCACGGCCCACGGCGTGCGGCCCGATCTTGACGCTCGCCACGAGGTCGCCCGCGCGGACCACCTGGCCGTCGAAGAGCGTGAAGACCTCCAGGGGGTCGACCCGGTCCAACCGTGCCACGGCCCCGGCGCGCACGTGGAGCACGCCGTCGGAGGTCGCCAGGAGGTCCACCCGGCTCTCGACCGGGCCGCGCAGCTGCACCCCGGTGCCCGCCACCGCGCGCGCGAGGAGCGCGGCGGCGTCGTCCTCGTGGACGTCGCCGGGCTCAAGGACGAGCACGGTGACGCCGGGTCCGGCGCCCGGCTCGCGGCCGCGCGCGCCGAGGTCCGCGCCGCCGGACGGGTCGGCGAGCCGCGTCACGTCGTCCGCCGACAGCCGGCGACCCTTGGGCCAGCGCTGGCCGTCCACGGTGACGTCGCGCGTGAGGACGGCGCCGACGGCATCGGCGTCCACCGGGCAGCCGGGCACGACGCGCAGTGGTCTCATGGTCGGCCGACGATACTACGGGGGCCGCCGGCCGGGCCCCGCCCTCTCCGGCTCCCGGGCCGGATGCGGCTAGACTCCGCCGCTATGGATCCCGATGCGGCCGCCCCGGTCATCGCCCTCGTCGGCTCCGGCGAGTTCACCCCGGCCATGGCCGACGTGGACCGTGGCCTGCTCGCCGCGACCGGGCAGCAGCGGCCGCGTGTCGCGATCGTGCCCGCCGCCTCCTGGCCCGACGGCGAGGCGGTCTTCCTGCGCTGGGCCGCCCAGGGGCAGGCGCACTTCCTGGCGCTCGGCGCCGAGCCGGTCCCGGTCATCGTCGGGGATCGGACGTCGGCGGACGATCCCGTCGCGGCCGCGGCGATCTCGGGGGCCGACCTGGTGTACCTGTCCGGCGGCAAGCCGGGCCACCTGCTCGAGGTCCTTCGCGACAGCGCGGCCGGGGCCGCCCTGCGCGCGGCGCACGCCCGCGGGGCCGTGATCGCCGGCTGCTCCGCCGGGGCGATGGTGCTCGGCGGGCGCCAGTTCCAGGTCGGCGGCCGTGCCTTCCTGCGGCGGCCGGTGGGCTGGCAGGACGCGCTCGGCCTGGTGCCCGGGATCGTGGTCGTGCCGCACTACGACGCCGTCCCCGAGACGCTGGTGGCGCCCCTGGTGCTGGCCGCGCCCGAGGGCACGCGCGTGATCGGGATCGACGAGGAGACGGCCGCGGTGGGCCGCGACGGCGCCTGGCAGGTCCAGGGACGCGGGCGGGTCACCGTCTGGCAGGGGCACCGCCGCGAGCGCTTCCGCGCCGGGTCGGTGGTCCGGTTCTGAACCGGGCGCCATCGGGTCCCGTGCCGGGCGCGATCGGCCGCCATCCGGGATACTCGTGCCATGAACGAGCCGGCGGCCCGGCACGCGTGGGTCACCCACGCGGCGCCGGCCGGGCTGGACGCCACGCTGGATGCCGCCGACGACCTGGTCGCCGAGGCCCGCGACGTCCTGGACGGCAACTGGACGGGCGCCTACACCCGTCCATCGCAGGCCCTCTATCCCCACCAGTGGAGCTGGGACTCCGCGTTCATCGCCATCGGGCGCTCCTGGTACGACGCCGAGCGGGCGCGCCGTGAGCTGGAGACCCTGTTCGAGGCGCAGTGGCGCAACGGGATGGTGCCCTCGATCGCCTTCGATCCGGCCGCTCCTGCCGACGCCTACTTTCCCGGCCCCGACGTGTGGCAGTCGGAGCGATCGCCGGACGCGCCCGTCGGGCGACCGACGTCGGGGATCACGCAGCCGCCGATCCACGCCCGGGCGGCGCTGGAGGTCCATCGGCGCGCGGGGCCCGACGAGCGGGCGCGCTCGCTCGACTGGCTCGGCCGCCTCTATCCCCGGCTGTCGGCGCAGCTGCGGCACCTCGAGACGGCCCGGGACGCGAGCGGCTCGGGGCTCGTGGCCATCGTCCATCCCTGGGAGTCCGGCCTCGACGATTCCCCCGCGTGGGACCGCGACTTCGACCGGATCGTCGTGCCGCCCGGGGCCCTGCCGCCCTATCGCCGCCACGACCTGGACCACGCCGCTGCGGCCGATCGGCCGACCGACGCGGACTACGAGCGGTACCTGTACCTGCTGACCATCGCCCGCGACGCCCGCTACTCGGATGCTGCGGTGATGGCGGCCACGCCGTTCCTCTTCGCGGGTCCGCTCTTCAACGCGGTCCTCCTGTGGTCCGAGCTGGCCGCCGCACAGATCGCCGAACTGCTGGGGGAGGACCCGGCGCCGCACCGGGCCGCGGCAGGACGGATCCGCGGCGCACTGGCCCGCGAGCTGTGGTCGCCGCGTCGGCGGCGCTTCGGCCCGTGGGACCTGCGGCGCGACGAGCGGGAGCCGGAGGACACGGTGATCTCCTTCGCGCCGATCCTCGACCCCGGCCTGGCCGAACCGACGGTCGACGCGATCTGCCGCGAGCTCGAGTCGCCCTCGTTCCATCCCCGGGGGCAGGGTCCGCACTTCGTCGTCCCGACATACGACGAACGGGCCGCCGACTTCGATCCCGAGCGCTACTGGCGCGGCCCGGTCTGGCTGAACACGAACTGGCTCCTGTGGCGCGGCCTGCGGCGGCACGGCCGCCTGCACCTGGCCGAGGAGATCCTCGCGAGCTCGCTCGAGCTGGTGCGGCGGTCCGGGTTCCGCGAGTACTTCGACCCGCTGGACGGCTCCGGCCACGGCAGCGACCGCTTCAGCTGGAGCGCCGCGCTGCTGATCGACATGGTCATGCGCCAGCGCGCGACCGCCGGGCCCCGCCCGTGACGACGAGCATCCGCCGCGCGACCCCGGCGGACATCCCGGCCATCCGCGCCATCCTCGCCGCCCACGGCAACGACGGCCCGATCACCACGGTCGACATCGTCGGCCCCTACGTGCGGCACATCGTCGAGCACGGCACCGCGCTCGTCGGCGTCCGCGACGACGAGGTGGTGGCGTACGGCGCGACGGTCGACGCGGGGGTCGCCGTCCACCTGGCCGACCTGTTCGTGCGACCCGACCTGCTCGGCCAGGGGATCGGCCGTCCGCTCCTGGAGGAGCTCTTCCGGGGCGCCGCGCGCCGGACCACGTTCGCCTCCGACGACCCGCGCGCGCTGCCGCTCTACGTCCGCGCCGGCATGGCGCCGCTGTGGCCCGACCTCTACCTCGAGGGAGAGCCCGCCGGTCTTCCGCAGATGGATCCGTCGCTCTCGCTCGAGCCGGCCGGCGCGTCCCGGCTCGCGGCGCTGGAACGTGCGTGGACGGGCGTCGATCGGGCGGCCGACCATGCCTTCTGGGTGAGCCAGGCCGAGGCGGACGCGTTCGTGGTGCTGGAGGCCGGCGAGCCGGTCGCCTTCGCCTGCGCCCGCGCCAGGCAGGCTGACGCGGACCGCGTGATCGACCGGCTCCTCGTGCGCCCCGGCGCGGAGCCCGTGCGGCCGACGCTGGCGGCGATCCGCCGCGGCGCCCGCGGTGGGCGGATCATGGCCGCCGTGGCGGGCCCGAGCCCGGTCCTGCCGGCGCTGCTCGCGGCCGGCTTCCGGATCCGCGACCGGGACCAGTTCATGGCCTCGGAGCCCGGGCTCGTGGACCCGGCGCGGCTGATCCCCAACCCCGGGATGCTGTAACGGACCCGGGCTGCCCTCGGCCGACCCACGGCCGACCCACGGCCGACCCACGGCCGATTCCGCGCGCGCCTACCCTCCCGAGCCGTCGGCCAGCCGGTCCCAGAGCGCGTCGGCGCGAACGGATCGGGCCGCCGCCGCCAGGACGCGCTGCTGTGCGCTCCACGCGGCACGCGCGGCCGCCGCAGCCTGGACCGCGAAGCGGACCCGGTCGCCCGGCCCCAGCTGGCCGAGGCGGGGCCACTGCCAGCGCGGCACCACGCCCGCGACCGGGTAGCCGCCGATCGTGGGGCCGTCCACGAACAGCACCACGGGGCGTCCGTCGGCGGGCACCTGGACCGCGCCCGGGATCACGGGGTGCGAGAGGATCTCCCGCCCCGCGGGCAGGTTCGCTCCGTCCAGGCGGATGCCCATCCGATCGCTCGCCGGCCCCACCACCCAGGTCGAGGCGGCGAGCGCCTCCGGGGCATCCGGCGGCAGGTGCCGGAGGTCCGGCCCGGCCACGAACCGGATCGGTCCCGGCCGGGTGGCGGGGTGCGGGGCCGTCCCGGACGGCCAGACGCGGCCGGCGGCGCCGAGGTCGCCCCGCCGGGCGGGCAGCAGCACGTCGCCGGCACGTAACGGGCGCCCGTCGATGCCGCCCAGGCGCGCCGGCACGCAGGTCGACGCGGAGCCGAGCACCGGCCGGGCGTCGATGCCGCCCGCGAGCGCCACGTAGGCCCTGATCCCGGACGCGGATCCGGGTCCGGACCCGGCGAACCGGATCTCCGATCCCGCCGGCAGCAGGTGGACCGCGCCGCACGGCAGGCGCCGTCCGTCGTCCAGCTCTGCCCCGAGGTCGGCACCGCCCAGCGCAACCGTACAGGTCTCGACCGCCCGCAGCCGCGCGCCGCCCAGGGTCACCTCCAGCACCGCGGCACCCGCCGGGGACTCGGCGAGCAGGCAGGCCACCGCGTGGCCCCAGGGGTCGGCGGCCCCGGACGGCGGCACGCCAAGGTGCGCCAGCCCCGGCCGGCCGCGATCCTGGAGGGTGAGGAGTGGCCCCGGGTCGACGACCTCGAGCACGGATCAGCGCGGCACGAACCGGACCCGGTCGCCCGGGGCCAGGAGGGCCGGCGGCTGCCGGACGGGATCCCAGAGCGGGACGTCGGTCCGGCCGACCAGGTGCCATCCGCCGGGGGACTCGAACGGGTAGATGCCCGTCTGGCGGCCGGCGATGGCGACGCTGCCGGCCGGCACCCGCACGCGGGGCGTGGCGCGCCGCGGGAGATCGAGCTGCGCCGCCAGGATCCCCAGGTACGGGAAGCCGGGCATGAACCCCAGGACGAGGACGCGGTACTCAGTGCCGGCGTGCAGCGCCACCACGGCGTCCTCGGACAGCCCGGTGCGATCGGCGACCTCGGGCAGGTCCGGCCCGTCGACGCCGCCGTAGCGGACGGCGATCTCGTGGAGGACACCGCCGGGTGCCGGCTCGGCGCGGCGAGTCTCGTCGAGGACGGCCTCGAGCAGGGCACGAACCTGCGACTCGCGGCAGCGGCCCGGGTCGAAGGGGACCAGGACGCTGCCATGGCCGGGCACCGCGGCCTCGAGGCCGGGGAGGGCCACGCGTCGCGCGTCCACGGCGGTCGCCGCGCGGAGCGCCCAGCCGCTCGCGGCGGCGTCCAGTGCGTCGGCGAGGGTCGCGATCAGGGCGGCGTCGCCCATGCGCTCGATGACGGCCCTCCGCGGGACGACGCTGCCGGCCGTGCGCGCGGTCACGGGTCGTCGCGGGACGGCGCCGTCACCGTGATCCCCGCGGCGACGAGCGCCCGTCGCACCGCCGCGGCGATGCCGGGGGCCCCGGGCGTGTCGCCGTGGATGCAGATCGTGTCCGCCCGCAGCGGGAACCCGGAACCATCGGCTGCCGTCACGCGTCCGTCGCGCGCGATCGCCACCGCCTGGGCGGCGGCCACCTCCGGGTCCTCGTTGAGCGCGCCCGGCAGATCGCGGGAGCGCAGCCGCCCACCGGCGTCGTAGACACGGTCGGCGAACCCCTCGACCAGGTACCGCAGACCTCGCTCCCTCGCCGCGGCCAGGAGCAGCGATCCCGGCGGGCCCACCAGCCGCAGGTCCGGGTCCAGGCGTGCCACCGCCGTCACGAACGCCGTCGCAGCCGCAGGATCCACGGCCACGTGGTGGTAGAGCGCGCCGTGCACCTTCACGTGCGCGAGGCGCCCACCCTCCGCGCGCACGATCCCGTGCAGCGCCGCCACCTGGTACAGGACCGCGGCCTCCAGCTCGGCCGGCGCCAGCGCCATGGCCCGGCGCCCGAACCCGACCAGGTCCGGGTAGCCGGGATGCGCGCCGACGGCGAGACCGAGGTCGAGCGCGAGCCTGACGGTCAGCCTGATGGTGAGGGGGTCACCCGCGTGGAACCCGCAGGCGACGTTGACCGAGGTGAGGTGCGGCATCAGGGCGGCGTCCGCCCCCATCTGCCAGGGGCCGAGGCTCTCGCCCACGTCCGCGTTCAGGTCGATCCGGCCGGCCACGGGCCCATCGTACGCGCGCGCCCGTCCGCGTGCCCTCGCACGCCACCACGCCCGGGCGTACCGGCATGCCCGGACGTACCGGCCGGGGCGGTACCTCCGGATAGGGGCTGGCCACTGGGCTGCGCGGTACACCGTGTCTTGACGAACGGATCCCCGTCGAGGAGCGGCCCGGGCGTCGAGGCAAGGCAATCGGAGAGACCGGACATCCGGTGGATGAGGCGCGCGCCGGCGGCGCCGACGCCCCCCGGGGACCCGGAGCCGGGACGCACCTGGCACGCCGCAGGTGCGCTCGGGGCCCTGCCGGCGTGATCCCTCAGCGCGATCAGCCGAAGCGCGGGCGGCCCTGAAGCCCGCGCGCACCACTCAGCCTGCTGGGAGTGCCCCCTGGTGGATGTGACGTGGAAGGCCTTGTGCCTGGTGCATGACAGGCACGACCTGCGCCCGTTGTCGTTGCCAATTCCGAACGGTCGGCACGGAGCGGCGGACACCGCCGCCCGACCGGCCGACCATCACCCCGGTTCCGCGTGCACAGCACGGGCCGCCAGGGCCGGGGTGCGGCCGTGAACCGGTCTCCGAGCATCGCGCTCCGGCCGCCGTCGCTGCGCCTCGCCGCGTACACCGCCGCGGTCATCCTCGCCGGGCTGGCAGCTCTCGCCTGGGCGACCATGGCGATCCCGCTCGCCCCGCCGATCGCCCTCCATGCGCCCGAGATCGTGGGCCGCGAGCCGACGGGCACCGGCCTCCTCTTCTGGGTCCTCCTCGGTCTCGCGGGCTCGCTGTGGAGCGCCCCGATCGGCGATCACGCGATCCTCACCCTTCACCTGCCCTTCATCGTCGCCGCGCTCCTGCTCGGTGGGCCTGCCGCCGGCGGATGGGTCGCCTTCATCTCGACGATCGAGCTGCGGGAGCTCCGCGAGGTGCCCTGGTACGGCGTGCTGGCCAACCACGCAGGAGGTGCCCTGGCCGCGGTCGTGGCCGGCCTCGCGGTCGGGGTCGCCCGCCAGGACGCGACGACCTGGGTGTCGGCCAGCGCCGCGGACCTGGTCGCCGCCGTGGCGGGCGCCGCCGTGCTCGGGGGCCTCTCGGTCGCCATCGCCGCAGGGACGATCGGGCTGCGCGAGCGCCTGACGATCCGCGAGACGCTGATGGTGCTGGGCGGGTCGTGGCGACGCACGCTGCTCGCGGAGTGCGTGGTCGCCTGGATCCTGGCGTTCGCGTACCAGGCGATGGGCTGGTGGGCGACGGCGGTCTGCGCGGTGCTGGTGCTGCTGGTCTGGGAGTCCCACGACGACCGCGAGCGGGTCGCGCACGACCAGATGACGGGGCTGCTGAACCGGCACGGGATCCTGGCCCGCCTCGCCGGCGCCTCCGACCGGGTCCGCCGCACGGGGATCGCGAGCCTGCTGATCATGCTCGACCTGGACGGCTTCAAGCACGTCAACGACACCCTGGGTCATGCGGCGGGCGACGAGGTGCTGCAGGTGGTCGGCCAGCGCCTGCTCCGCTCCATCCGGGTGACGGACGTGGCGGCGCGGATGGGCGGGGACGAGTTCGTCCTCCTGCTGCCGGACGTTCGGGACGAAGAGACCGCCGGGAGACTGGCCGGCCGGATCCACGCCGCGCTCGGGCAGCCGATCGCGATGGCGGAGGGCGAGGTCCGGGTCGGATCCTCGCTCGGGCTGGTCATGATCGACGGCGAGCCGCATGCCTCGCCCACGCGCCTGCTCGCGGCGGCGGATCGCGCCA
>JAJYDP010000116.1 GCA_021777365.1 Chloroflexota bacterium
CTCCCGGCCCGCGCCAAGATCGTGGGCGCGTACGTGAACTCGGCGTTCGCGAAGACCGAGGCCCAGCTGGTCGGGGCGGACGAGGCGATCGTCCTGGCCGCCGATGGGCACGTCTCCGAGGGCAGTGCCGAGAACCTCTTCATGGTGCGGCGCGGCGAGCTGGTCACGCCGCCGGTGACGGACGACATCCTCGAGGGGATCACGCGGGCGGGGATCATGGAGCTTGCCGAACGCGAACTCGGTCTCCGGGTCATGGAGCGGCACATCGACCGCACCGAGCTGTACGTCGCCGACGAGCTGTTCCTGTGCGGCACCGGGGCCCAGGTCTCGCCGGTCACAGAAGTCGATCACCACCTCCTGGGCGGCGGTCAGGTCGGCCCGATCACGCGCCGGCTCTCGGAGGTGTACTTCGACGCGGTGCGTGGGCGCCTGCCGGCCTATCGGCACTGGCTCACGCCCGTCTACTAGGCTCGCCCTGGACGCGCCGCCGTTCCCGGGGGAGATGTCGCCTCGCCCCCGCCACCATCGCCTGCTGGAGATCCTGCCGGGGGCCGTCACCTGGCTCCTGATCCTCGCGCCGATCGCGCTGAGCTTCTCGTTCCCCGAGCTCGTCGCGTGGTTCGTGCTGAGCTTCGATTTCTACTGGCTGTACCGGGCCGTGGTCGTGATCGTGAGCGTCTCGATCACGTTCCTCCGGATCCGGGACGTCCTTGACGCGGACTGGCGGGCCCAGCTCGAGGGCCTGGTGGAGCTGCCGACCCGTCAGCGGGTGCTCGAGGACCGGATCGAACGGATCCGCGTGCGCGTCCGCAAGCTCGACCGGGCCGGCGATCGGCGGGCGGCGCGTGGCGGGCGGCGCGAGCGCCGGCGGCTCGAGAGCGAGCTGGTGACCATCAGGCGGCTGCTCGCCAGCGGGATCCAGCCGCTGGATCCCCGGCGCCTGGTGCACGTCGCGCTGATCCCGACCTACACCGAGCCGTACGAGAAGCTCGAGGCGACCCTCCGCGCGCTGGCGGACGCGGACTGGCCCACCGAGCGGAAGCTGGTCGCGATCATCACGCGCGAGACGGACCTGCGGGGGCGCGAGAACGTCGCCCGGTTGCGGGACCTGTTCGGTGCGCGGTTCGCGCACTTTTTCCACATCCTGGACCCCCTCGAGCCTGGCGTCGTGATCGGGAAGTCGAGCGCGATGGCGTACGGCGGCCGATGGCTGTACCGCGAGCTCGTCGAGCTCGGGTACGACCCGGCGATGGTCATCGTCACCGACCTCGACTCCGACTACCGCGTGCATCCGCAGTACTTCACGTACCTCGCCCACCGGTTCGCCATCGATCCGGACCGGTACCACCGGCTCTACCAGCCGGTGCCGATGTTCCACAACAACCTGTGGGAGGTGCCGCTCGCGGTCCGGCTCACCGCAGTCGGCGCGACGCACATCCAGATGTGGCGCTCGCTCTCGCCTGAGCGCCTGGTCAGCTTCAGCTCGTATGCGGTCTCCCTCAGGACGGTGCACGAGGTGGGCTACTGGGCCACCGATGCGATCCCCGAGGACTCGCGGTTCTACTGGAAGAGCTTCTTCACGTACGCGGGCACCTTCCGGGCGGAGCCGCTGTTCATCCCGGTCTTCGGCGACGCGGTCCGGGCCCGGACCTACCCGCGGACGCTGTACCAGCAGTACACCCAGATCCGCCGATGGGCCTGGGGCGTCACCGACATCCCGTACTACATCCACCACGCGCTCACGCACCCGGAGATCCCGCTTCGCGTCCGGCTGCATCGTCTCGGGGACCTGTGGTCGGACCACATCAACTGGGCAGTCGCGCCGTACGTGCTGGTGTTCGGGTCGAACCTGCCGCTGCTCATCAGCAACCAGTTCGGCCACTCGGAGTTCGCCCAGACCACGCTCGGCCACAACCTGCCGGTCTATGCCGCCTGGATGCTGACAGGGGCGTTCTGCTGCCTGATGATCCTGATCTTCATCGAGGATCGGATCGCTCCGCCTCGCCCGGCGTCGTGGGGCGTTGTGCGGCGGGCGCTGGTCTACGTGCAGTGGCTGGCGGTCCCGGCGGTCGGGATGGTGTTCAGCAACCTCCCGGCGCTCGAGGCGCAGACGCGGCTGATGACGGGGCGGCGCCTGGAGTACCGGGTCACCGAGAAGGTCTGAGGGCAGCGGGAAGGTCCTGCCCGCGGGTGTGCGGCCTACCCGCCGGGGACCTTGAGCTGCGGGGTCTTCGCGCCGGTGATCACGACCACGTCCGCTTTCACCGTCGGGTCGGTGGCCGTCGTGACCGTGACGCCGAACGTCGACTGCAGCGCGCGGACCGTCTCGGGCATCGTTGCCTCGGCGCCGTTGTAGAACGTGACGACCGTGTTGGCGTAGTCGGAGCGGTCGGCGTGGCCGCCGTTGGCCGACGGGACGGTGGCATTCATCCCGAGGTAGGTCAGGTAGGCCGCGACAACGGTCGCCTGGCCGCTGACGCCCGAGCCGTTCTCCACGAGCACCTGCGCGTTCTCCGTCGCGAGCCTGGCGCGCGATTGGGCGAGCGTGGGGCTGCTGCTGAAGGCCTGCGTCACCGCCTGCCGGATCGCCGTGAGGTTCGGGTGCAGCCAGTAGTGGATGACGCACTCGGCCGGCGGGCACTGGACCGCGTACTGGGGCGGGGTGAACACGAGGGAGTGCAGGTCGGTCGTGTCGGCCTTCTCGATCAGCGACACGAGCTGCGGGAGCTGATCCCGCGGGAAGTCCGTGTGGATCGCGTTCCGCAGCGCCTGCCCGAGCGCGTCGAGCTTGTTGGGATCGAGGAAGCTCAGGACGTCGGTCTGCTGGCGGATCGAGGTGATCACCCGCTGTTGCCGCTGCGACCGGTCGAAGTCGGACGTCGCGTGTCGCGAACGCGCGTACGCCAGGGCCTCCTCGCCGGTCATGTGCTGGATGCCCGGCGGGATGTAGAGCTTGATCGCCCCGCGACCGTTGTCGGTCGGATAGTCGTAGTCCGTCACCGGGATCTGGACGTCGATGGTCACCCCGCCCAGCGTGTCGACGACCTGGCGGAACCCCGAGAAGTTGACCTCGACGTAGTAGGGGATCTGGATCCCGAGCATGTAGCCGAGGGTCCCTTTGAGGGCGTTGACGCCGCGGTTGGCGTCGGTCCCGGGGAACAGGTCCGGCGACCCCTCCGCGAAGGTCCAGATGCTGTTGACCTTGTTCGGGTAGATGCCGCCGAAGTAGGCGGCGGCGGGCCATGTCGGCGGCAGGGGGATCTGCTCGAAGTCCCGCGGGACGCTGAACATCGACACCTGCCCGTTCGACGGGTCGATGCTCGCGACGATCATCGTGTCGGTGTTGAACGTCTTGTCCGCCGGGCGCTGGTCGACCCCGACCAGCAGTACGTTGAGGCGTCCGCCATTCCACGGGGCGATGCTCGGCTGCGGCTGGGACACGGTCCCGGCGTACGCACTGGCAGCGGGCGACGCACCGGGCGAGGCCGCGGCGACGGTCGGGTTCGATGGCGAGTCGCTCGTCACGGCCATGATCGTGTCGTGCGCGATCCGGTCGTACCGGGCGAGCGCCACGTGCGCCATGCCCATGACCAGGATGACCGCGACCAGGCCGGCCAGCGAGAGCGGCGCGAATGGGACGCGCGGTCGGCCCAGCCGGCCGCCCCCCTCGGGGATCTCGACTGCCGCGCAGCGGTAGGCGTCGATGGCCGCGATGGCGCGGTAGAGGAAGAGCAGCACATCCAGCGCCAGGAGCACGTCCAGCACGAACGGGTCGAAGATGCTGACCTTGAGCACGTCGCGGGTCGAGGCGCTCACGAGCAGCCCGCCGAGCAGCGCGAGTCCGAGGAACGGCGGCGCGGCGAAGGCCAGTGCGCGCGCGTGGCGCCGCGCGTAGAGGTGGCCCAGGCCCGGGAAGATGAGGCTGATGAAGGCAGCCGCGAACGGAGAGGGTCGCCCGACCGGGCGGTCGACGTTCGGCACGGCCCGGATCATACCGGGTCCGCGGGGCGACGGCCAAACGCGGCCCGTGCCCTGACCCCGGCCGCCGCGCGTGGCCGGTACGCCGGCCCGGACGTCCGCCCCGGGCCTCGACCCGGACCGCCACGCGTGGGCGGAACGCGTTTCGGTATCCTACCCTCCAGATGCAGACGCCCTTCCGGCCCGTGCCCGCCCATCCCGACTTCCCCGCGCAGGAACATGCGACGCTCGAGCTGTGGCGCGAGCGGCGCACCTTCGCGCGCCTGCGTGCCCAGAACGCCGGCGGTCCGCGCTGGTCGTTCCTCGATGGCCCCATCACCGCCAACAACCCGATGGGCGTCCACCACGCCTGGGGCCGCAGCTACAAGGACCTCTTCCAGCGCTTCCACGCCATGCTCGGCCAGGACCAGCGCTGGCAGAACGGGTTCGACTGCCAGGGGCTGTGGGTCGAGGTCAACGTCGAGCGCGAGCTCGGCTTCACCAGCAAGCGCGACATCGAGGACTACGGGATCGCCGATTTCGTGAGCCTGTGCAAGCAGCGCGTGCTGACGTTCGCAGCCAGGCAGACCGAGCAGTCGATCCGCCTCGGCATGTGGATGGACTGGAACGACGCGCACGAGCTCCGCCGCCTGCGCGACCTGCTGGCAGACGACCCCTCCCGCGTGATCACGGTCGAGGGGCCGGGCGGACCTGTCACGGACACCGTGGAACAGGTCGTGGGGCGCCTTGGGATGCCGGACCTCGGCGGCTCGTACTTCACCTTCTCCAACGAGAACAACGACCTGATCTGGGGGTTCCTGGCCGAGTGCCATCGACGCGGGTGGCTGTACAAGGGCCACGACACGATGCCCTGGTGCGCGCGCTGCGGGACCGGCATCAGTCAGCACGAGATGTCGGAGGGCTACCAGGACCGCGAGGATCCCGGGCTCACCGTCCGGTTTCCGCTGGTGGAGCGGCCCGGCGAGTCGCTGCTGGTGTGGACCACGACGCCCTGGACGCTCACCTCGAACGTGGCCGCCGCCGTGGGTCCGGGACTCCGCTACGCGAAGGTCCGGCAGGGCGAGCACGTCTACTGGCTGGGCCGCGGCACCCTGAAGCAGGCGCTCGAGGGACCGTTCGAGGTCCTCGAGGAGCGGCCGGGCGAGGACCTCGTGGGCTGGCGGTACGCGGGACCCTTCGACGATCTCCCAGCGGTCGAGCATGCGTTTGCCGCCGGCACCGGCCCGGATGGCCGGCCCTACGAGCACCGGGTCGTGGCGTGGGAGGAGGTCGGCGAGGAGGAGGGGACCGGGATCGTCCACATCGCCCCGGGCTGCGGCGCGGAGGACTTCCAGCTCGGCCGCGAGCTCGGCCTGCCGATGATCGCGCCGCTCGACGAGAACGGCGTGATCGTGCAGGGGTTCGGGTTCCTCTCCGGGCGCGACGTGCGGGAGGTGACGGAGCCCATCCTCGAGCGGCTGCGGAAGACCGGGCGCTTCCACCGCCTCGAGCCGTACGTTCACCGCTATCCGCACTGCTGGCGCTGCGGCACGCCCCTCGTGTTCCGCCTGGTCGACGAGTGGTACATCAGCATGGGCCCCGTGTACGACCAGCCCCGCGAGACGCTCACGCGCGAGCAGGTGGACGCGAGCCTTCGCTACCAGATCATGGAGGTCGTGGACGGGATCCGCTGGATCCCCGGGTTCGGCTACGAGCGCGAGCTCGACTGGCTGCTGAACATGCACGACTGGATGATCAGCAAGAAACGCTACTGGGGACTGGCGCTGCCGATCTACGACTGCCCGGCGTGCGGAACGGTCGGCGTGGTGGGCGGCATCGCCGAGCTGCGCGAGCGCGCGGTCGAGGGTTGGACCCAGTTCGAGGGCCACACCCCGCATCGACCGTACGTGGACGCGGTGAAGATCGCCTGCGACGGGTGCGGTGCCCCGGTGGAGCGCATCCGCGACGTGGGCAACCCCTGGCTCGACGCGGGGATCGTGCCGTTCTCCACGATGCACTACCGGGAGGACCCGTCGTACTGGGGGCAGTGGTTCCCCGCCGACTTCATCACCGAGAGCTTCCCGGGGCAGTTCCGCAACTGGTTCTACTCGCTGCTCGCCATGAGCACGGTCCTGCGGCGCGAGCCGCCGTTCCGGACGATCTTCGGGTACGGCACCCTGTTCGGCGAAGACGGCCGGCCCATGCACAAGAGCTGGGGCAACGCGATCGAGTTCGACGACGCGGCCGAGCGCATGGGCGTCGACGTCATGCGCTGGATGTTCGCCAACGCGCGACCGGAGGACAACATCCTGTTCGGCTGGCACGCCGCGGACGAGGCCAGGCGCGAGCTGCTCGTGCTGTGGAACGTGTACGCGTTCTTCGTCACGTACGCGCGGCTGGCCGGATGGGTACCGGCGCGGGGGATCGCGACCGCCATCGCGGAGGCGGGGGGCTGGCCGGCGCTCGACCGGTGGATCCTCTCCCGGGCGGCGGGCCTGGCGGCCGAGGTCGAGGAGGACCTGCACGCATACGACGCGCTCGACGCGGCACGCGCGATCGGCGCGTTCGTCACCGACCTCTCCACGTGGTACCTGCGCCGTTCACGCGACCGGATGCGCGGCTCGGCCGACCCGGCCGACCGCGAGTGCGCGTTCGCGACGCTGCACGCGGCGCTGGTCGGTGTCTCCCGGGTCCTGGCACCCATCCTGCCGTTCCTGTCCGAGTCGATCTACCAGGACCTGATCGTGGCGGTGGATCCGTCCCTGCCGGATTCCGTGCACCTCACGCGCTGGCCCGCGGCCGAGCTGGCCGGTTTCCGGGACGAGGCGCTCGAGGGCGGGATGGCGACCGTCATGCGTGCCGTCGAGCTCGCGCGGGCGCTGCGCTCGCACGCGGGGCTGCGGGTTCGCCAGCCGCTGGCGCGCCTCTGGCTCGCGCTGCCGGGCGGCGACCTGCCAGATCGGGAGGCGCTGCTGTCACTGGTCGCCGACGAGCTGAACGTGCGCCACGTGGAGCTCATCGGGGACGAGTCGGAGCTGGTCGATCGGCGGGTGAAGCCGCTGCTCCCGCGCATCGGGAAGAAGCTCGGGTCGCAGATCCCCGCGGTCATGGCCGCCGCGCGCGCCAACGACGTCGAGTACCTGCCGGACGGCTCGGTACGGCTCGCGGGCGTCACGCTGGCGCCGGACGAGGTCGAGGTCCTCGCGACCCCGCGGCCCGGAACGGCGGTCGCGCATGACGAGGGGCTGGTGGTGGTGATCGACACCACGCTGACCGACGAGCTGCGCGCCGAGGGCGACGCGCGCGAACTGCAGCGGGCCGTCCAGGACCTGCGCCGGGAAGCGGAGCTCGACCTGGACGAGGCGATCGAGCTGTGGGTGGAGCTGCCGGCGGCCGCCGCCGTGCGGCTGGCGCCGTATCTCGCAAGGCTCGCCAACGAGACGCTGGCCTCGGCGATGCACCTGGCGCCACCCCCACCCGACCTGGCGGGGGCCGAGGTGCAACTGGAGGCGGGCCGGGCGCGCGTGGCGCTACGCAGGGTTGGCCCGGGAGAGGAAGCGTGACCGCCGTGGAGGTCGGGGGCAAGGCGCGAGGAGCCGGCGGCGGGCGCCGTGCAATCGTCGGCACGACCTGGCCGCGCCTGGCGCTGTTCACGGGCCTGGCGGCGGCCGTGGTCATCTCGGACCAGGTCTCCAAGGCGTGGGTCAACCGGTCGTTCGCGCTGAGCCGGGCCTCGGACATCGTGGCCGCGCCGCTCGCGCCGCCGACGCCGGTGCTCGGCGATTTCGTGCGGATCGCGAAGGGCTACAACAACGGGGCGATCTTCAGCCTGTTCGGGTCCAGCGCCACCTTCTTCGCGATCGCAAGCCTGGCGGCGATCGCGGTGATCGTGTGGTACGAGGTCACGCGCGGCGGCCGCGCCTCGATCTTGCTCACGCTCACGCTCGGGTTGCTGCTGGGGGGCGCGATCGGCAACGAGATCGACCGTCTCAGGCTCGGCTACGTGATCGACTTCGTGGACATGGGGATCGGGACATGGCGCTGGTACACGTTCAACGTGGCCGACGCCTCGATCAGCGTCTCGATCGTGCTGCTGCTGCTGATCGGGATCGTCGGCGACGTCGGGAGGCCGCCGGAGGCCGCGGGGGCGGTTGGCGCCGGCGCGCCAACCGACGTGAGCCCGCCGGGCGACGGGGACGGGCCCGGCGCCGGCGGCCGGCCGGGCTAGGTGGCAGAGCGCGTGAGCCTGGCCGTGCCGGTCGGCGTCGACGGGGTCCGCGCGGACCGGTTCGTTGCCGACGCGACCGGCATGTCGCGCGCGCACGTGCAGCGGCTCATCCGCGAGGGACGGCTGACCAGGGGAGCCCGCGCCATCCGGGCCAACGTCCCGGTGTTCGCGGGCGACTCCCTCGAGCTGGACGTCCCGGACGTTCGCCCCCTCGAAGTCAAGGCGGAGGCGATCCCGCTGGACGTCGTCTACCAGGATGACGACGTGCTGATCGTGGACAAGCCGGCGGGCCTGGTCACGCATCCGGCGCCCGGACATTCCGGGGGGACCCTCGTGAACGCGCTCCTCGCGCTCGGGGGGCCCGAGACGTTCGGGGGGATCGCCGGGATCGCGCGGCCGGGTATCGTGCACCGCCTCGACCGCGACACCAGCGGGTTGCTGATGGTGGCACGGAACGACCGCGCCCAGGCGAGCCTGATGGCGCAGCTGAAGGCCAGGCGCGTCAAGAAGACATACCTGGCGCTCGTGGCCGGTGAGCCGCCCGCCACGGTGGGCCGGATCGAGGCACCGATCGGGCGGGACCCGCGCCATCGCACGCGGATGGCCGTGGTGCCCGACGGTCGCCCGGCCGTCACCGCCTATCGGGTCCGCGAGCGCTTCGGCGCGTGGACGCTGCTCGAGATCGACCTGATCACCGGGCGGACCCACCAGGTCCGGGTCCACCTCGCGTCGATCGGGTATCCCGTCGCCGGCGATCCGGTCTACGCGACCGGCGCTGCGAGGCGGGGCCCGGACGGGCTGGCGCGGCTCTTCCTGCATGCATGGCGCCTGGAGCTGGAGGCGCCGTCGGGGGGCCGGATGATCCATGCGACCGCCCCGCTGCCGGTCGACCTGGAGGAGGTGCTCGACCGGCTCCGCGGCGGCTCGCGGGGGCGGGGAGGGGAGCCGGCACCGGGCGGACTGCCGCGGGGCGGCGGCGAGTCGACCGCGGGCGGGCGGCCGGGCCCCGGGGCATGACCGCGTGCCGGGGCGCCGCGGGCGCCATGGTCGTGATCATCTCGGGGCCATCGGGAGTCGGGAAGGACACCATCATCGAGGCGCTGCGGGCTCACCATGACCGGCCCGACTACGACTTCATCGTGACCTGCACCACGCGGGCTCCGCGCGCCGGGGAAACCGATGGCGTCCACTACCACTTCGTTCCCGAGGCGGAGTTCCTGGCCCTGCGCGACGCGGGCGATCTCCTGGAGGCGAACCAGGTCCACGGTGCCCACTGGTACGGGACCCCGCGGCAGGCGGTCTGCCGCGCGCTCGAACGGGGGCACCACGCGATCCTCAAGATCGACGTCCAGGGAGCGCAGGTGGTCAAGCGGCGCGTGCCGGACGCGTTGCTGATCTTCCTGGTGCCGCCGTCCCTCGAGACGCTTTTCAGTCGGTTGCGCTCCCGGGCGACCGAGACCGCGGACCAGCTTGAGGTCCGCCAGCGGGACGCGGCGATCGAGCTGGCCAGGCAGGGCGACTACAACCACGTCGTGGTCAACGAGACCGGGGAGGTCGAGCGGACGGCCGCACGGGTCGCCGAGATCATCGAGGAGGAGCGGGCGCGCCACCCGGCCCGGCGCGTCGAGCTCTGAGGCGTGGACGGCGAGCCGCCCGCCATGGGGGCCCAGGACGCCACGCGTTCAGGGGGGCACCCGCGCGGGGAACGATTCGTCGAGGTCGCCGTGGACGTGGCCGGGGGGGGCGGGGACCGGGCGTACACCTACCGCGTCCCTCCGTCGCTCGCGGATCTCGGCCCGGGCGAGGCTGTCCTCGTGGAGTTCGGCAGGCGGCAGGCACTGGGGGTGGTCCTCGGCGACGCGGAGCCGCCCGAGGGCGTCTCGGCGAAACCGGTGGCGGCGCGCGTGCGCTCCGACGGGCCGTTGCTGCCGCCGTTGCAGGTCGCGCTGGTCCGGTCGGTCGCGCGCCACTACCTTGCGCCGCTGGCGCTGGTGGTCCGCGCCGCGCTGCCGCCGGGCATGCTCGAGCGGCTGGATCTCGTCGCGGTGCCGGCCGATGCGACGGAAGCTCCCGCGAGCGCGGTCGGTCGCCCTCTCGATCCCGCCATGGCCGCGATCCTGGCACGGGTCCGGGCGTCTGGCGCGGCCGGGGTGCCCGCACGGTCGCTGCCATCGCCGGACCGGCGTGCGACGCTGCTGCGCGGGCTGCGGGCGCTCGAGGCCGGGGGCCTGGTGCGGCTCGAGTGGCGGCTCTCCGCTCCGGGGTCGAGGCCACGGCACGAGCGCCGCGCAGCGCTGAGCAGTCCGGGGAGGGAGCTGCTGGCGACACTGGTTGCCCGCCCGAGGGACCAGGGCACTGAACACCGGCTCGGGGAGGACTACGGCACGGAAGACCGCGCACCGGGCGCCGGTGCGGCAACCAGGCTCGGTCCGCGGCAGCAGGCACTGCTGCGCGAGCTCGGCTCCCTGGCGGAGGGGGAGACGGCCCCGGCGCCCCGCCTGGCGGCCTCGCACGGCGCTTCGACCCTGTCCCGCCTCGCCCGCCGCGGGCTGGTCGAGCTGACCGTCGCGGAGCGCCCGCGCCGCCCGCTCGCCGGACGGCCACCCGGACCGCGAGGCGCGGCGCCGAGCGGCGCGGTCCTCAGCGCCGCCCAGCGGGAGGCCGTGGCGGCCGTCGTCGGCGCGGTCCGTGCCCGGCGCGCGTCGACGTT
>JAJYDP010000117.1 GCA_021777365.1 Chloroflexota bacterium
GCGCGATCTCCACGGTCTCGTCGCGCGACACGTCGTCGACCAGGATGATCCGGTCCACCACGTCGCGCGGGATGTCGTGGTAGGTGCGCTCGAGGGTCTTCGCGGCGTTGTACGCCGGCATCACGATGATGACCAAGGGGTTACCGTTCCTGCACACGGGAGAATGAGCGCATCCTACCGGAGGACTCCCCGATAGGTCGGGAACAAAGGAGCCGACGCGGGTGACATCGCGGTGACGGACCGAGCGGGTACGCGCACGCCGGTCCGCACGAGCACGCCGCGTGCCCGGACGAGGGTGGCCATGGCCTCGTGGCTTCGAGGACATGAGTTCTCCCTCGCATTCGCTGGGGCGGCCGCGGTCGCCTGGTGCGTCCTCCTCTACATGGGTCGCGGCCTCACGTTCTGGAGTGACGAGTGGGCGTTCATCGACCAGCGCTCGCTCGGGTCGATCAACAGCCTCATGCTGCCGCACAACGAGCACTGGTCTACTCTCGCGATCATCGCCTACCGCGGGCTGTTCGGCATCGTGGGACTGCGCACGTACGTCCCGTCTCTTGCCCTGCTGCTGGCCCTCCACGTCCTCGTCGCAACTGCCGTATTCCGGCTGCTGCTCGGGTCCAGTGGGCCGTGGATTGCGCTCGGCGGGGGAGTCCTGGTCCTCTTCCTCGGCAGCGGGTTTGAGAACCTCCTCTGGGCGTTCCAGATCGGCTTCGTGGGTGCCGACGCTGCGGGCCTTTGGGCGCTCGTCCTTGTCACCGGTACCCCGGGCGCCCGGCAGTATGCGGGCGCCGCACTGCTCCTCACCGCTGGCCTCGCGACGGCCGGGGTGGCGCTCTTCTTCCTCGTCTACGTGGGCGTGGAGCTGCTGCTCGACTCGCACCGCCGGCGTGGGCTTGTCTATCTCGCGCTGCCAGTCGGCGCGTATATCGCGTGGTTCCTGGTCTGGGGCCGCCTCGGCATCGATGCGTACGGTCGCCCGTTCACCGTTGACGCGCTCATGCGACTCCCGGCGTTCGTGACCAGCGGGCTGGGGGTCGGTCTGGGAGCTGCCACGGGCCTCCCGGACGGCGCCGTCCTGGCGCTGCTGGTGCTTTCCATCACCATAGGGGCATGGCGGATCCGCGATGGCCACCCCGTGCCAGCGCGTGTCATCGGCGCCATGGCCGCGCTCATCGCAGAGTACGCACTGATCGGACTCGTCCGCGGCCAGCTCGGTGACTGGGCCGCCGTTTACCCCCGTTACACGTACGAGGCAGCGATCATCGCACTGGTGGGGGTCGCTGCCTGGATCGGGCGACCGGCACTGGCGTCCGCACCGCGCCTGCGCCGAGTGGCCGTGCTGGCCGGCGGCCTGCTGTTCGAACTGCTGTTGATCGTGAACCTGGAGTGGCTGCCCGCGGGCCGCAGCCTCTTTCTCGATCGTGCGGGGCTAACCCGCGGGCTGGTCACCGTGGCGCTCGAGTACGCACACGCGCCTGGCGTGAACCCAGATCATTCGCTGGCCTTGATCCCCTCGCCGGCCCGGGTCCGCCAGCTCGTCGAGACGTATGGCGATCCCCGGCGGGACGCGCTGGTCGGAGGGTCGATTCCTCCCATCACGGCCTCCGAGATGGATCGTGCCCTTGTCAAACTGGCCGACCCGAGCCTGGCTCGGGTTTCCGCCCCGCCGTCGTTCCACGGCACACCGCCGTCGGTCATCAGCGCCACCGGCGCTGCCATCGGCAACGCTCCCGGATGCGACACCATCGATGCCCGGTCAGCCGGAGCGACGGTCGATCTGGCCGTCGGTGCCGCGGCGTATCTGCGCAGCGGGGTATCGGGCACCATCCGGATCGGCGTGGGATACGCCCTGTCACCCCCCACACCAGACGCTGCATCGGAAGCCGTCACTTCTGGCCGGTGGTACCGCATGCAACTCCCGGAACTCGGTGGCCGTGACGTGTGGCAACTTGGGGTATGGCTGCAGGGCGGGACATCGCTCGACGTGTGCACGGACGGTCCGAGGTGAACCGCTCGCGGTGGCCGCTCGCCGGCATCCTGGTCGCGGGCGGTCTGATCGCGATCGCGGTCCGGGTCGCCCTGCTCCCTACCGCTGGGTTCCGGCCTGACCTCGACCAGTTCGTGTTGTGGGCGCACGACATCGCCACCGGGGGCCTCGGCGACGTGTACCGCCAGAACCTCTCGTTTCCCCCAGTCATGGCGTACGTCTTGGCCGGGCTGGGTGTTCTCGATCCTGCGTTCCGCACGGCGACGACCGCCGCCGACCCCGCGGTGCGAGTGCTGATGAAGCTGCCGGCCACGCTCGCCGACGCTGGGCTGGCGGCCGGGGTGGCGTGGAGCCTTCGCAGCCGACCCGGCTGGGCCGTCGTCGGGGCGCTCGGCATCCTGCTGCATCCGGCGGTGCTGTACCTGAGCGCGTGGTGGGGCCAGTTCGAGTCGATCTACCTCCTGTCGGCCCTCATCGCCTACCTGCTCGCGGTCTCGGGTCGGCCGATCCCCGCCGGCGTGGCGCTCGCGATCAGCCTCATGACCAAGCCGCAGGCCTTGCCGTTCCTCGTCCCCTTCGCCGCCTGGGTGCTGGGCCGGCACGGCGTACGCACCGCCGTCGCGACCGCGCTCGCCGGGGCGGTCACCGTCGGCCTGCTGTGGCTCCCGTTCATCGCCGCTGGCGGCCCGCTCGACTACCTGCACAACCTCGCCAAGTACCAGGGCGAGACGTTCTCCGTGGTCTCCCTGCGAGCCTGGAACGTGTGGTGGCTGCTCCAGGAGCAGATCAGTGGCGGGTTCATCAGCGATGCGAGCCGCATCGCCGGGCCGGTGACACTCCGCTGGATCGGCCTCGCGATGGCGGGGCTCGGGGAGGCGCTGGTCTTCCTCGCGGTGCTGCGCCGCCCGACCGCTCGCGGACTGGCCCTCGGCCTGGCGTGCGCGACCCTGGTCGCGTTCTCGCTCCTCACCACCATGCACGAGCGATACGCCTACGGGGCAGTGGTCTTTCTGGCCCTGTTGCTCCCGGAGCGCGGGCCGCGCCTGGCCTGGCTCGCCTTCGGCATCCTCTTCACGCTCAACCTCGTGGCGGCGATCCCGGCCACTCAGGAGCTCGCGTCGATCCCGGTCGGTGGGGCGCCGGGGATCGCCGGCTCGCTCGGCATGCTCGCGCTGACCGCGGCCTGCGTGTGGCTGCTGCTCCGCGAGCCGCCGGTCGGCGCGGCGGGCAGGTCGAAGGGTGCAGTGCCGCGTGACCCGGTCCGCCTGCCCAGCCAGGCCGCGACCGGGATCAATTCCATGGGCAGGTTACCCAGCGAGTAGTACCAGGCGGCGGACGAATTGCGCATCACGCTCGGATAGTCCAGCCACAGGCCAAGCAGCGGCAGGTTCGCCAGGCCGAACACGACTGCCGTGATCCACCAGCAGCGCCTGCGCACGCCGATGAACACCAGCGGCAGCAGCGATGGCTTCATCAGCACGAGGACCGACGGCCAGGCCCACAGCAGTCCCGCCGCGACGAAGGCCGTGACCCACATGTCGGAGTTGCCGTAGATCGTCTCGGAGATCGTTTTGGGAAAGAACACGAGGAACGCAAGCAGGGGCCACGACCATGGCGCTGGCCGAAGCCGCCACACCACGTATGCGACGACCGCGATCGGCACCACCCACCAGAGCCAGAACGGCAGCCAGTGGAACGGGACGAACAGGAACAGGGCCAGCGGCGGGTACAGCACGTCGACCTCGGTCCGCACGACGTACGGCCCATTGAGCTGGTGCGCCAGGTACATCTGGCCGGTCTCGAGCCAGCGGTCGCCCACCGACTTGTAGAACGGGAAATCAAGCCCGATCGCGTGCTGCTGGTCGATGTAGTTCCACAGGTACGCGAACTCCCAGGCGGCCAGCGCGAGGAAGATGCCGGTGGTGACGAGGACGAACCGCCGTCGGCCGACCTGGCCTGGCATCGGAAGGCGCGACATTGCTGTGTGCAGCCGTCGCGACGCCGCCTCGGCCATATCGCTCACCCGGCACCCCTGTGGGGCCTTCGGCCTCGTCGAGGCGCGAGCCGACCGCGGAACGCGACCAGGTACCAGCGCAGGTAGTGCGGCAGCCAGGCCCGCAACCGGAAATGGCTCTCGCCGGCCGTGCGGTCGCGCCACGTGGTCGGCACTTCCGCGAGCGGGCGGCCGGCCAGCGTCGCCTTCACGCACAGCTCCAGTGCCAGTTCGAACCCCGCCTGGCTCTCGATCGTGACCGAGTCGAGGAACGCCCGAGAGTACAGCTTGAAGTTGCTGGTCGGGTCGTGAATGGGGACGCCCGCGAACCAGTGCAGCGAGAGCCCGGCAGTCCGGCTCAGGGTGCGCTTGAGCAGCGGCCCTCCGACCTGTCGGCCCCCTCGCATGTATCGGCTCGCCGCGACCACGTCGGCGCCAAGGCCCGCCAGGCGGACCATGGGCTCGACGTCCCGGGGATCGTCCGAGCCGTCGGCCATCGTGATGAGGACGTACTCGCCGCGCGAGGCCGCGATCCCGGCCTTCATCGCGTTGAGGACACCTCGGCCCAAGTCGTTGCGAACGAGGCTGACCTCTGGCAACTCGTCCGCCAGTGCGCGCACCGGCGGCACCGTCGTATCGGCTTCGAAATCGTAGACGACGAGGATCTCGTGCGGGGTGTGCAGGTTCGCGTTGAGCGCACGCACCACGGGCACGACCCGCGCGCCTTCGTTGTAGACCGGCATCACGACCGACAGCACGGGCGCCAGCTCGTCGGCCACAGGAGCGATCACTCCAGCACCGCCACCTGCTCCTGGCGCAACGCACGCGCCCCGCTCGACAGCGATGCCACCCCCAGGCCGGACGCGGCCAGGGCGATCGCCCCACCGAGCGCCGACGGGGCCACGGTCATGACATGCGCCAGCACCGCGAGCGAGAACGCCTCGGACGCCGGGACACCCAGCGCGGTCGCCGTTCCGACCGCGGCGAGCTCGAACGTACCTACGTACCCAGGGGCGGAGGGCAGCGCCGTTCCGAGCACGGTCACCGCGGCGATCAGCAGTGTCACCGCGGGCGAGAGCGCCAGGCCCAGTGACTGCCCAACGAGCCAGAACGTGACGGCATCCAGCAGCCAGCAGGCACTGCTGATCACCAGCGCGAGGCCCGCCGCAGGCCGCTCGCTCGCGGCGTCGGCGCCGGCGGCCACGAACCGAACGAACCGCACCGAGCCCGCGATCGCACGCGACGGCAGCCGGCGCTCGACCCGCTCCAGCAGGCGACCAACCCACGCGAGTCCCCCGACCAGGAGCCCCGCCACCACGACGATCCCGGCCAGGGACGCGAGCCCGGCGGCCTGCGTGAGCCACGCCGGGGCCCCCAGCGCGTACGCAGCGGCAAACGCGAGGACCGCCAGGCTGGCGGTGTCGAGGACCCGTTCCAGCACCACGGTGCCCAGGACGATCCCGGAGTCCAGGCTCCCGGCGCGGGCGGCGAGGAACGCCCGGATCGGCTCTCCCAGCCGAGCCGGGAGGACCGCGTTGCCCAGGTAGCCGATCAGCAGTATCGGGAGCAGGGTTGGCAGGCGGATCGGCTCGGGGACATGCGCGATGGCAAGCAGGGCGCGCCAGCGGATGGTCCGCAGCACTAGTTGCAGCGCGATCACGCCGAGGATCAGAACCAGCGGCGCCAGTGCGGCATGCTGCAGCTGGGTGGCCGCGTTGGCGAGGTTGACGCCCCGCAGCGCGACCCACAGCGCCGCGACGCTGACGAAGACCCCGAGCGGCGCGGTGAGGAGGCGCCGCAGCCGCAGGCCGGACCCGCCGGCCTCATCGAACGCGGCCATCAGATCCGCCCGGCCACCAGTTCGGCCCGGATCCACGGGATCACTTCGTCGAGCATCTCGTCGAGCGTGGTGGTGGCCTCGAAGCCCAACACTTCGCGCGCCTTGCGCACGTCCGGGACGCGCATCTGCACGTCGTGCTCGAACGGTGGGTCGCTGACGTAGCGGAACGGCCGGTTGCCGTTGACCTTGCGCCAGATCGTCTGCGCCAGCTCCAGCACCGTAGTGCTCTGCGCGGTCGAGAGGTTGAAATCCTGGTGCAATGCGGCGGGCGATTCCATCGCCAGTCGGATCCCGTGCGCCAGGTCCCCGCCATAGGTGTAGTGGCGCACCTGATTCCCCTCACCCAGGATGTGCAGGGGGTCCTGACCACGGAGTACCTTCTGCACAAGATCCGGCACGACGTGGCTCAGGGCGAGCTTCACGTTGCCGCTCATGACCTCGGCGTCGCGGACCGCGCGCCGCTCGCCGATCCCCACGCAGTTGAACGGCCGCAGGATCGTGAAAGGCAGCCCGTACTGCTCCCAGGCGCCCTTCGCGAAGTACTCGCTCGCGAGCTTCTGGAAGCCGTAGGTGGAGCGGGGCGGGGGGCTGGTCAGCTGGGCGCCCTCGGGTGTCGGGAAAACCGTGGCCGACTCGAACACCATGGAGCTCGAGATCACCACGATCCGTTCCAGCCGTCCGTCGCGGCGGGCGGCCAGCGCCGCGTCGAACGTGGAGGCGAGGATCCGCTCGTTCTCGGCAAGCAGGTCGTAGGCGAACTCGTGGAAGTAGCTGATCCCCCCGATCATGGCCGCCGCGGCCACCACCTCGTCCACGTCCGAGGCGAGCTCGCGCAGGTGCCCCACGTCCTTCGCATCGCCGCAGACGAACCGATACCGCGGGTGGCCGTCGTAGCTCTTGGCTGTAGGACCGTACTTGGAGAAGTCGTCGAGCCCCACCACCTCGTGTCCGGCGTCGAGCAGCTCAGCGACCAGGTACCCCGCGATGAACCCGGCCGCGCCGGTGACGAGGATCTTCACCCTCAGATCCCGATCGGCCCGAGCGCGCCCCACACGTCCACCACCGGGCGGTCCCCGAGCTCGAGCGTCCGGTACGCCCGGTGCGGCGCGCCGATCACCAGGATCTCGCTCGCCTCCAGCACGTCCGCCAGCGGCACCAGGCGTGGGTCGTGAACATACGGGTCGGTGCACAGGACACGCGCGCCTTCCCAGGCCAGCAGCTTGCGCAGCTTGTAGCTGAGCGAGGCACGGACGTCGTCCGACTCGGCCTTGAAGGCCATCCCGAGGATCCCCACTGTCCGGCCCCGCAGCTCACCGTAGCGGCGCTTCATGGCGCTCACCAGGTAGGCGGGGAGTCCTTCATTGATCTGCATGGCCGCCTGGCCCATCGGGAAGTGATCCGAGGTGAATGCCGCCAGCTGCATGGTGTCCTTCAGAAGGCACGGGCCCGCGGCGAAGCCGGGCGAGGGCAGATCCGCGGCGCGCGGGTAGTCGCGACGGATCGCGTCGAGCACCGCCTGGTAGTCCACCCCGGCCGCGTCCGCGATCATGAAGAACTGGTTCGCCACGGCGAACTTCATGTAGCGCCAGGTGTTGGTGAGGAGCTTGGCCAGCTCCGCCTCGCGTGTGCCGGTGCGGATGATGGAGACCCCGAGCTGTCGGAACAGCGCCTCGGCGCGGTCGCCAGCGCGAGCGTCGTCGGCCCCGACGACCTGGGGGAGCGTCCCGAGCTCCTCGAGCGCGTGCCCCTCGGCAATCCGCTCCGGGCAGAACGCCACGTCCACTGCCAGCCCACGATCGGCCAGGTTCTTGGCCACGTACTCGGTGGTGCCGGGGTAGACCGTGCTGCGCAGCACCACCAGGGCCCCCGGACGCAGGTGCGGCGCAACCTGATCGAGGGTCCGCTCGAAGATGGTCATGGCGGGGTTCAGGAACTCGTCGATCGGCGTGCCGATCACCACCACCACCACGTCGCTGCGGGCGAGCATGGCAGCATCGCCCGAGAGCTCGAGGGCCCCGGCAGCGAGCATCTCGCGGAGCAGTGGCTCCGCGCCGGATTCCAGGAACGGCACCTCGCCGCGCCCGATCCGCTCGAGCGTCGCGGCCGAGATGTCCTGGATGCCCACCCGCATGCCCGTGCGGGCGAAGCTCAGGGCGAGCGGCAGCCCGACATGCCCGCCACCGCCCACCACGACGACGTCGAGGATATCAACCTCCCTCGCGCGCCTGTCCGCGCGTCCCTGCCTGGGGCGTCTCCGTGACGTCGGCGGGCTGTTGACCGCCAAGACCATCCCTCCTGCTCGCACGCGGCTGGTCCCTGCACCATCCGGTCGCGCGACCTTACCCCGTCCTGCCCCGCCCGCCAATGGTACCGAAGGACCACGCCGGCAGCGGATCGCGCCGTTGACGTGCCGTTGCACCTTCGTCAGGCTGGCAGCGTGACAGTGCAGCAGCCAACTCCGTAGCGTGGGCGAAACCGACACGGCAGACACCGTGGCACGCGCAGCGTCGTCCCCTGGTGCGACGGTGCGCGCGGGGCCACTTGACCGCGTGCTGGACGCCACGAATGGCCTGCGCCTGGCGGCCGGCCGGATCGGCCTGCCGGCCTGGTTCGCGGTCATCGACCTGCTGTGGATCGTGAACCCCACCGCCCTCGGGATCGACGCTCGCCACTACCAACGGGCCGCAGACGCCTGGCTCAGCGGGGGCGATCCGTGGAAGGTGACCGAGCACGGGATCGCTTACTCCGCGGGGCCGCACACGCTCCTCTTCTACGCACCCACGAGCCTGCTGCCGGCATGGGCATCGGCTGCCCTCTGGATGGCGGCCGGCCTCGCGGCATCCGCCTGGCTCGTGCGACGACTCGGCCTTCCGTGGTGGTGGCTGGCCTTCCCGCCGCTGGCACACTCGATCTGGAACGGCAACCCGCAGACGATTGCCCTCGCGCTGCTCGTGCTGGGCGGCCCGCTCGCCGCGGCGCTGGCTGCCGGGCTCAAGCTGTACACGGGCGTCGCCCTGGTGAAGCGCTGGCGGGAAGGATTGGTTGCCGCGGCCGTGCTCCTCGTCACGCTCCCGCTGCTGCCCTGGCAGCTGTACCTGCACGACGGGCTGGGGGTGGCCAACCTCGCGGCAACAAGCTGGAATGGGAGCGCCTGGCGGTTTCCGATCCTGATCCCGCCCACGCTGCTCGCGCTGTGGGTGTTGCGCGACCGCGGCGCGGAGTGGCTCGCCATTCCGGCGGTGTGGCCGGCCACCGAGTTCTACTACGTGGCGATGGCGCTGCCGGCCGTGGCGGGGTATCCCGTGCTGGCCGCCCTGCTGGCCCTCCCCATGCCGCTCATGACGCCGCTCGTGGTGATGGGGTATGCCGCGTGGGTGCGCTGGCCGGGACATGAGATCCGCGTGCGGCGCTTGCGACCAAGCTAGACCGACCGGTCGATGCGGTGCCACGGCAATCCTCTAACCGCATCTGCCAAGCAAGGACGCATCCCGACTCGTCGTTGAAGCTTCACGTACCACGTAGCCCTGCCGCGGGCGAGCGGAGGCGGGCGTGGGCGATCGATGGCCCACTCGGCCGGCCACCCCGCCCCGATCCTGCGTGCCCACGGAAGGAGGCCCGCCGCTCTGTGGGGCTGCGGGCCTCCTGTTGTGTCGCAACTGCGACGAGTGCTACAGCCCCAGGTACGTGATCGTGAAGCTCAGCGACCCGACGTTGTCGGGGTAGTAGGTGTCGTTGACGTTCAGGGTGATGCTGCCGCTCGCCGACAGAGTGTAGCTGTACGCGTGGGCGGGGTTGAAGGCGCCCCAGTCGACGCACGCGCCGTTGACGAACAGGCGGCCCCGGCAGGCACCGAGGCCCGGCCACCCCTCCTGCCAGGTCAAAGCCTCGTTGTAGCCGTTGTAGCCGTTGTTGTACTGGGCATCGACCAGGCCGAACGTGGCGTTGAACCACTCGCCGCTGACCGAGATCTCGAACTGCCCGTTCAGGCCGGACGGGAGCGTGACCGTGGCGCCGCTCGGTGATGCGGAAACCACGGTGCCGGAGGCGACCGCCGGGTTCACCAGGTAGACGCACACGTTGTACGGGTTGGACCCGATGAAGTAGCCGGACGTGGTTGTGCCGGCGATGGCCGGATCGCTGTTCACATAGGTGAACGGAGCTGTCACCAGGCCCATCGGATTGCAGTTCGGGTTGGGAGTCGGGCTCCCGGTCCCATCCGGCCCGGTGAGGGGCCGGAACTGCAGCCAGACGTCCGCGTTCGTCCAGTTGTTCTGGGCGCCCGCTGAATTCGTCCGGTGCGTCTCGTTGATGATCCCGCTCGCCGAGCGAACGAAAGTGGCCGTGTACGTGCCAGCCCATGTGACGCTGGCCGCCGGGGTTGCCGTGATCCCGGTTGCCGGTGCGGCCATGGCTGGAGCGGCCACGACCGCGGCGAGCATGCTCGCGAGGATGAATGCTGAGATCCGTCGCATCGACGATCTTCCTCCGCTCACGCCACAGGCCGGTCTCGCCACTGGCTGGCCGCGCGAACAGCGAACAGCACCGGAGCGGCGTCTTCGCGCAGCCCGTATGAGAGGTGCGTTGCGGCTCACCGGCTTGCAGTGCGATGGGGTCACCCCGCTGCACGTTGCAGTTGCCTTGAAAGCCAACGCGGGCAGGCAACGAACGTCGCAGGTCCGACCTCGTCGCGCGGCGGGAGCCTCTGCTACTCCCCCGCGTACAGCCCCCGATCCACCCCCAGCCGCTCGAACAGCTCCACGAACCTGCGCCGGAACTCCGACCGCGAGAAGCGCTCGGCCTGAGCGCGGAGGGCGGCACGGTCGAAGGAGGACGAGTCGAGCCGCCCGATCGCCTGGGCGAGGGCGTCGGGGGTGGCGTCCCGGCAGTGCTGGAAAAGCGCTGACGGCGGAGGCTCTTCAGCGACGACAGGATAGGGTGTCGGGCTGCCCTCGGGTCACCCCCTCCCGGCTTGGCGGAGGACGGCGGCCAGGAGCCG
>JAJYDP010000118.1 GCA_021777365.1 Chloroflexota bacterium
CACCAGGTCGCCGAGCTCCAGGTGATCCTGGCGGCGGAAGGACGCGGTCCCGGTGTCGCGCGGAACCAGGTGCACAAGCGCCGACCGTCGCTCGTGCCGGTCGTACACAAGGTGCCGACTGAGCCCGGGCTCCTTGGTCATCACCAGGTCGTGGATCGTCCTGGGCGCGCCCGAGACCGGCATCTCGCCGGGAGTCTCGCTCCCTGCGTCCCCCGGGTCGTGCGTGTCGGCCGCCGCGGGTTCGGCGCCGTTGCCGCTGGCCGCCTCATGGGCGCGCAGCGTGGCGTGGTAGGCCTCGGGTCGCCGGCGCATCACCGACGCCAGGGCGAGTCGCGTCGCCCGCAGGTCCCAGCTGCCGATCGTGGCGCCCTCCGCCAGGTCCACGACCACGACCTGGCCGGGGGCGGCCAGGTATGCCTCCGGGATGCCGTCGAGATCCGCGTCCAGGAGGGCTGCGCCGCGCGCCGGGGCGTCACCGAGCGACACCGGTCGGGGCGCGGCGCCGGCCGCGTCGTCCGCGGTCGCGCGGCCGTGTCCCGCCGCTTCGTCCGTGCCGGCCGCGCCGGCGTCCGCCCGGACCCCGTCCGCGATGTCCTCGGCCGCGATCAGGTGCGCGTGCGTCGCCAGGCGCATGTGCACGATGTAGATCCCGCCGAACAGCCCGTGCCAGTAGCAGTCGTTGGACTGGCCCCGGAAGAGGTGGTCCAGGGCCGCCTGCCTCGCCGGCCCCTCGGCCATCGCGGCGACCTTCTCCGACACGCGGAGCATCTGCTTGTGCAGGTCGTTGATCTCGCGGTAGCGGGCCTGGAAGTTGCGCCAGAAGCCGCCCCGCAGGAAGCGCTTCTCGGGCAGGTCCTGCTCGAACGCGCGCTTCACCAGACCCGTGTAGACGGTCGATTCGTCGGCGGGGAGCGCCCACTCGCCCATCTCGATGTAGGAGGCAGTGGGGACGTAGACGCGGCCGGCCGGCGGCTCCCGGTCGAGCCAGTCGGACGGCGTGGTCGTGGTCAGCCACCCGCGGTTCGCCTCGAGCAGCTCGAAGAAGCGGTCGATCCAGCGCCCGTGGCCCCAGCAGTGCTCGTAGGTCCCCGGCCACGCCCCGAACTTCTCGCCGTCGTCGCCCATCATCCCCAGGCGCCGCCCGTCCTCGGTGGCCCGGTCGCGCAGGTACGTGATGACGTCCTCGGGCGAGCCGAACGGGATCCGGTACCGCAGCCCCTGCTCGGTGCCGAAGACCCGCAGCAGCCGGCCCTGGTCCTCCGTGACGTAGGCGCCCCACATCTCGTCCTCCGCCACGGCGGCCGAACGGAAATGGTTGTCGTCCAGGATGGTCCAGTCGTACCCGGCGTCGGCGAGGACCGACGGGAGCTGCGGCTCCCAGACCCGCTCGGCCAGCCACGCCCCGCGGGGGCGCCGGCCGAAGAGGCGCTCCACCTCGTCCGCCATCCGCACCAGCTGGCCGTGCCGGTCGCGCTCCGGCAGCGAGACCAGCACCGGTTCGTAGTAACCGCCGCCGAGCACCTCGACCTGGCCCCGCGACACGAGCGCCGCCAGCAGCTCGATCGCCTGCGGACGCTCGGCCCGGATCCATTCGATCAGGGGGCCCGTGTAGTGGAGGGCGATCCGGACGCCGGGATGCCGGTCGAGAGCCTGGAGGAGGGGCTCGTATGCCTGCCGGTAGACATCCTCGAACACCCAGCCGAAGTTGCCGATCGGCTGGTGGTTGTGGATCGCGAGCGCGAGTCCGATCCGGCCGCTCACCGGCCTCCCTCCGTCTCCTCGTTGCGTGCTGCCGGCGAGTCAGGCGCCGGCGCCGACCGCCCCCGTCGTGTCAGGCCCCGCCGGACCTGGCGTCGGCACGGGTTCCGAACCGTCTCCGCCAGGCGGCAGCGCCCCCTCGAGGGCGGGACCGGACGGGAAGCGACCCGGCGCCGAACCGTCGCCGGAGGCCGACCGCCGGGCCGCCCGGCGGCGGCCCCGCTGCCCGGCCCCGGACTCCCGGGCTGCCGGCACGTAGAGCTGCTCGATGTACTCCTCGAGCATGCGGGTCGTCGAGAACTCCCAGGCCGTGGCCCGGATCGACGCGCGAACGGTGCGCAACCACGCGGCGGGCAGCCCCTCCCGGTCGCGTTCGTAGTAGCGCGGGACCACTTCCTGCTCCAGGATCCGGTAAAGCTCGCCGGCGTCCGTCCAGTCCTGTGCGCCCTCATCCGGGCTGCTGTCGCGCCCGCCGATCGCCCAGCCGTTGTCGCCCCGCCACCCCTCGTCCCACCAGCCGTCGAGCACCGAGAGGTTCACCACGCCGTTGACGGCCGCCTTCATGCCGCTCGTCCCCGACGCCTCCAGCGGCCGCCGCGGGTTGTTGAGCCACACGTCCACGCCCTGGATCAGGAACCGGGCGACACGCATGTCGTAGTCCTCGAGCATGAAGACGCGCCCCTTGAGGCGTGGCGAGCGGCTGCGCTCCCAGATCTCCTGGATGACGCGCTGGCCGGGCCGGTCGGCGGGGTGTGCCTTCCCGGCGAAGACCACCTGCACCGGGCGCTCGGGATCCCAGAGGATGCGCGCCAGCCGCTCCTCGTCGCTGAAGAGGAGCGCCGCCCGCTTGTAGGTCGCGAAGCGCCGGGCGAAGCCGATGGTGAGGATGGCCGGGTCCAGGACGTGACCGACCGCCTCGAGCTCCTCCGGCGGCTCGCCGTGGCGGGCCAGCTGCTTCAGCAGCCGTCCCCGGGCGAAGTGCGCCAGCTCCAGCTTCTGGTGCGCGTGTGCCGTCCAGAGCGGCCGGTCGGCGATCTGGTCCACGCGGTCCCAGAAGCGCCGCGCCCGCACCTCGGCGTCCAGGTCGTCCAGGTCGGCGCCATGCTCGTAGTAGAGGGCACGGATCGGGCGCCCCACCCAGCTCGGGACGTGGATCCCGTTGGTGATCCCGAGGATGGGCCGGTCCATGACGGACTGCCAGGTCGCGTTCGCGGTCTGCGCGTGGAGGTGGCTGACGGCGTTCGCGCCATTGGTCAGGCGGAGGCTGAACGCGGTCATGTCGAACTGGCTCGCGTCCCCCTCGACGCCGCGACCAAGCTCCAGGACCCGGTCCAGGTCGACGCCGTCGGGACCGCCCAGCGGCGCGGCCACGCGTCGGACCAGCCCCGCATCGAAGCGCTCGTTGCCCGCCGAGACCGGCGTGTGGATGGTGAAGACGCTGTCGCGGCGCACCCGGCCGAGCGCCTCCTCCAGCGGCGTCCCCTGCGCGACGAGCTCGCGGGTCCGCTCGACGAGCATCATGGCGGAGTGGCCCTCGTTGAGGTGCCACACCACGGGGCGGATGTCGAGCGCGCGCAGCGCGCGCACCCCGCCCACGCCCAGGATCATCTCCTGGCAGAAGCGCATCTCGCGCCCGCGGACGTAGAGGATGTTCGTGATCGGACGATCCTCGGGAGCGTTCTCGCCGATGTCCGTGTCCAGCAGGAGGAGCGGCACGCGGCCCACCTGGGCCAGCCACACCGCGCACCACACGGTCCGGCCGGGCAGCTCCACGGGCACGTGGAGCGGGTCGCCCTCGGGCGAGGCGACGCGCAGCAGGGGCAGCCGCAGCGGGTCGTAGTCCGGGTAGGCGTGCTCCTGGTGGCCGTCCGCGTCGATCGACTGCCGGAAGTACCCGCGACGGTAGAAGAGGCCGACCGCCACGAAGGGGAGCGCCATGTCCGAGGCGGTCTTGGCGTGGTCGCCGGCCAGGATGCCGAGCCCGCCCGAGTAGATCCCGAGCGACTCGGTCAGCCCGTACTCGGCGCAGAAGTAGGCGATCGGGCCGTCCAGGTCGCCGCCGTGATGGCGCGCGAACCAGTGGCCGGCGCCGTTGGTCATGTAGCGCTCGAAATCCTGCAGGACGGTCTCGTACTCGGCCATGAAGGCCGGGTTCTCCAGCAGGTCCGTCCAGTTCTGGTGGCTCATCAGGATCGAGATCGGGTTGCGGTACCGGGACCACGCGGCCGGGTCGATCCGGGAGAAGAGCTGCCGCACCTCGGGGTGCCAGGTGGAGTACAGGTTGTAGGCGAGGGCCCGGAGCCCCTCCAGCCGGGGTGGCAGGCGGAAGGCAGGCGGGGGAAGGGTCGGAACCGTGGGCGCTTGCTGCATCGCTGGGGGGATGCTACACGAAGCCGTCGCGATAAACCGCTTTAGCGCGGCGCCTCCGGCGGAAAGGGCGGAGCGCCCGCGTGCCATCCGGGGCGGATGCGGCGGAGTGCCCGCGGCATCGCCGTGACGGGTGCGGCGGAGCGCCCGCGTGCCGTCCGGGGCGCGGATGGAGCCCCGGTGGGCGGCGTACCATCGCGCCCATGCGGATCGCGATGGTTGCCTCGGAGTGCGAGCCGTTCGCGAAGACGGGCGGGCTCGCGGACGTGGTCGACGCCCTGTCACGGGCGCTCGGCGAGCTCGGTCACCACGTCGATGTCTACCTGCCCCGGTACCGGGGGCTCGAGCCGCCGGGCCCATCGAGCCGGCTCACGGTGAACGTGCCGGGCGCCGGGTCCGGCGGAAGCACGCCGGTCGAGGTACTCACCGCCCGGGCGGATGGCTACCGGCTCCGGCTGATCGACCATCCTAAGAGCTTCGACCGGCCCGCCTACTACGGCGATGCAGGAGGGGACTACCCGGACAACGGGGCGCGCTTCGCCCTCCTCGGCCGTGCCGTGCTGGAGACGATCCGGGCGGAGGGCGGCGGCGTCGACGTGCTCCACGGGCACGACTGGCAGGCGGGGCCGGCCGTCCTGCTCCGGGACCACCGCTACGGCTCGGACCCGGTGCTGGCCGGGATGGCCACCGTGGTCACCTGCCACAACCTCGCCTATCACGGCTGGGTGCCGCGCGATCGTGCGGCGGCGCTCGATCTCCCGCCGTCCGTGGGCAAGGCGGACGGGATCGACCTGCTGCGGGAGGAGGTCGCGCTCGCCGACGTGGTGAACACGGTCAGCCCGACGTACGCGCTGGAATCGCGCACGGAGCCGTACGGCGCGGGGCTCGACGACGTGCTCCGTGCCAGGGGAGACCGGTACCTCGGGATCCTCAACGGGATCGACAATCGCCTGTGGGACCCGGCCTCCGACCCGGCGCTGCCGAGCCGCTTCACGGCCGCCGATCCCGCGGGGAAGGCACGCTGCAAGGCGGACCTGTGCGACCGGCTGGGGATCGACGCGCGTCCGGTGTCGGCACGCCACGGCAGCAGGGCCGGCAGCCCCGACGACGGCGCGGCTGACCCCCGCGACGCGGCTGCCCCCCGCGATGCGGCGGCTGATCCCCGCGACGCGGACGGCGACCTGGGCGGTTCGTGGGGGGGCCGCGGTGGCCCCCTGTTCGGCATGGTCGGTCGTCTCGATCCGCAGAAGGGGTTCGACCTCCTGACGGGCGCGGCCGAGGCGCTGGTCGATGCCGGGGCGCGCCTGGTGATCCTCGGCACGGGCGATGAGCGGCTGGTGGCCGGTCTCCGTGAGACCGCGCGGCAGCGGCCCGGACGCGTGCTGGTCCTGGAGCGGTTCGACCGCGACGAGGCCCGCCGCATCTACGCGGGCAGCGACCTGCTGATGATGCCCTCGCGGTTCGAGCCATGCGGGCAGAGCCAGATGATCGCGATGCGCTACGGGACGGTGCCGGTGGTGCGCCGCACGGGCGGCCTGGCCGACACGGTGGTCGATGCGGACGAGCACCCGGGCGAGGGCGATGGGTTCGTGTTCGACGAGGCGAGCGCCGAGGCCTTCGTGGCAGCCGGCCTTCGCGCGATCGCGGCGTACCGGGACGCCGCCCGCTGGCAGCTGGTGACGCGCCGCGCGATGGGCCGCGACTTCTCCTGGTCGGCGTCCGCGCCGCGCTACGTGGAGGCCTACGAGCGCGCGATCGCCATCCGGCGCGGGTCCTCCGGGGGCCGGCCGAGGGCCTAGGCGACGATCTCCCGCAGGACGGCCAGGAGGCGGTCCAGGTCGTCGCGGTTCGGGCTGTGCCCGACGCCGGGCAGCTCGTGCACGTGCGATGACCCCAGGGCGAGCCGGAGCAGCCGGAGCATGGCCGCCGGGATCAGACCGCCGGCGGCGGGATCGCCCGCGATCACGTCCACCGGGAGATCCGGGTGCCTGGTGCGCCATTCGACCATGAGGGCGACCGGGTCCGCCGGCGCGCCTCGCGAGATCGCGTCGGCCGCCAGCGGTGACGTCTCGACCAGGGCATGCGCGCGCGCCTCGAGGGCGTACCCGGTGTCGCCTGCCTGGCGGGCGATGGTGCGGGCGGCCTCGAGATCCAGGCCCGGCTGGAGCTCCGCCGCGAACGAGTCCGCCATCTCGGATCCCTGCTGGGGCGTCATGAAGGGTGGCTCCAGCAGGATGAGCCGGCTCACGGGCGCGCCTGCGTCGACCGCCATGATCGCCACGCCGGTGCCCCACGAGTGGCCGAGCAGGACCGGCGCGGCACCTGCGCCGCCGTCGGCCGCCCCGAAGGAGCCCCCGGGCGCCCCGCCGCCGCCCGACTCCAGGGAGCCGCCGGCTGCTGCCCCATCGCTGCCGGTGCCCCGGCGGTCGCCGGCCGCTCCCGGGGCGATCGGCGGAAGCGCGCGCAACGCGCGGGCGACGATCTCGCCCACCTGCCGCAGCCCGTACCGGTCGCGCCCCACCGATTCCTGGTCGGGCAGGGGCCGGCCGCTGTCGTCCGTCCAGCGCGTGCGCCCATGGCCCGGGAGATCGAGGGCGTCCACCGTCCATCCATCGACCGCGAAGCTCCGGCCGACGCCCTCCCACGACATGGCGTTGCCGGTGACGCCGTGCAGGATCTCCAGGTGGCGCCCGGAAGGGGCACGACCCTGGTCCGCAGGGCTCCAGCGCAGGGCGCCGACGAGGATCCCGGGCAGCGCCAGCTCGAAGCTGCGCGCCGAGTGGCCGGGGGGAGTCGCTCGCGTCATGCGTCGATCGTAGCGCGCCGCCGCCGGGTTCCGCCGGGGCCGGCTGGAGGCCGGCGTTCCTGGTGACGCGCCAGGCGCTCCGTCCCGGCGCGACGCTCAGTGGCGCGCCAGGCGCTCCGCCAGGCTCCGGCCCGTCGGCGGCCGGCCCCGGCGATCTGCCAGGCGGTCGAGTCGCATCATCGAGAGCTGCACGAACCGGGCGCCCATCCAGCGCAGGGGCTCCGGCTCCCAGTCGCGGGAGCGATGGTTGACGAAGGGCAGTTCGGTCAGCTCCGTGCGACGCCCCGTGATCAGGTCGGCGAGTGTCCGCCCTGCGAGGTTGGAGGTCGCCACGCCGTGGCCGGTGTAGCCGCGGGCCGAGGCGATGCCGGACGCGGGATCGTACGAGAAGGTCGGCATCCAGTCGCGCGGCATGCCGAGCGGCCCTCCCCACGCGTGCGTGAAACGGATCCCGCGGAGCGAGGGAAACCAGCGCACCAGCATCCTGCGCAGCATGGCGTGCGTCGCCTCGTCGCGGTCGAACGATGGCTGGATGCGTGACCCGTAGTGGTATGGGGCGCCGCGTCCGCCGAAGAGGATCCGGCCGTCCGGCGTGCGCGAGAGGTAGTCGATCGTCAGGCGGAACGATGAGACGCACTCGTGGGCATCCCACCCGATGGCCGCCCACTGCTCATCGGAGAGCGGCTCGGTGAGCACGATCAGCGAGTATATCGGCAGCAGCTGTCGATGCAGCCGGGGGAGCTGCGCGAGGTAGGCCTCGCCGGCGAGGACGATCGTGCCGGCCCGGACGTCGCCCGTCCCGGTGTGGAGGACGACCCGGTCGGCGCCCTCCCCGCCGCCCGCCGTCGTTGGATGGAGCCCCAGTGCACGACCGAGCCCCGTGCGCTCGATCCCGTGACCCGGCGTCGCACTGCCGCCTCGCTGGGTGAAGTCGGTCACGGCGGTCCCCTCGTGGATGACCCCGCCGCGTGCCTCCACCGCCCGCGCGAGTCCGCGCACGAGGCGCCCGGGGTGGATCGCCGCGCAGTCCGGCATGAAGACGCCGCCCACGGCGCCGGCCACCCGGAGGCGTTCGTCCAGCGCGGTCCGGTCGAGGACCTGGCAATGCTCGGCGAACCCGAACCGCTCGTACTCCGCGGCCGTCGCCCGCAGGGCGGGCTCCTCCGCCGGTCCCCTCGCCACGATCAGCGACCCGCCCTTGCGGAAGCCGGCGTCGATCCCCTCCGCGGCGGCCGCGCGCCCCACCTCATCGACGGTGTCGTGCATCGTCCGGCGGATCGCCCTGGCGGCATCCGGGCCGTGGCGCTCGGCGAGCACGTCCATGCTGATGTTCAGCTCGCCGGAGCACCACGCGCCGTTCCGGCCCGATGCGCCGAACCCGGCGATCTCGCGCTCCAGTACCACGACGCGGAGCGACGGCTCCCGCTTCAGGAGCTCGAGGGCCGTCCACAGTCCGGTGAACCCGGCTCCCAGGATCGCCACGTCTGCATCCGTCGAGCCGTCCAGCCGCGGCCGTGGCGACAGGTCGTCGCCGGCGTCCTCGATCCAGAAGCTGATCGAGGCGGGGTCGCCGGGCCATGCCTCGCCGGTCTGCGGGGCCTCGGTGCCCGCCGGTTCGCTGTCGCCGCCGGCGTCCTTCCGCGCGACCATGGCTCTGTCCGCGACCAAGGTCCCGTCCGCGACCGCGGTCCTGTCCGCGACCGAGGTCCTGTCCGCAGGGCTGGACTTCGTCGCCGCGCCGTCACGACCGGTGCTGGAAGTGCCACCCGCGCCCTCGTGGCGTTCGCCGGCCGGCATGTTCGTGGTCACGCCCCACCTCCCGGGATCCGCACGGGGTCCCGTGTCGCCCTGTCCGTCGATCCGGCACGCACCACCGGTTTCCGTCGCCGTCGAGGCGGGGCGTATCGCCGGTCACTGACACCTCGCCGGTCGCTGGCCGTGCCGCGCATCGCCCGCCACTGATCCAGCTGGCGCCGGACGCGTCGCCGGTCGCTGGCCGTGCCGCGCATCGCCCGCCACTGATCCTGCACGCCACGACCACCGTCGGCTGCACTCGTGCACGGTACCTGACGCATGGCACGGTCGGCGCCTCTGTTGAGCACAGTGGCTGGGATCCGTCGAGCGACACCTGGCCCGGTCACGGGGCGAGTGTCGGCGGCTGGCGAGGGCAGCCCGTGCCGGCGCGCCACCCGACGAGGGTGGTTCTGCCGCGCGGGCGACCGGGAGTTCAGGCCGTCCCAGGGGGGCAGTCGGCAAGCGACTGGACCGTGTGCGCTGCGGCCGACGGTCGATTGACCGGCTCCTCGGCCCGGTTGCCGGCGGCGTGTGCACGGGATGCACGTAAGCGACCGGGCGGGGCGCGCGACCGCCCGGTTTCGTGCGCACGTGTGCACCAGACGAACGGATGCAGCCAGTTCGAGGGCCGGCACGTCGACGGCGTGCACCACGTGCACGGGTGCGTCACGCCCGGCTCGGGTTCGGTCGCTTGCGTGCACCTGGTGCACGTGGGTCCTGCGCCAGCGCGCAGGCATCCTCGTGGAATTCGTCCGGCTCGGCGGACAGCCGACCCGTGGGCCACAGCCCCGGCCCCGGCCCCCCGGGCGCAGACGAACCCGCGCACCCCAGGGGCGCGCACGACCCTCCGTCCGGGGGCACCCCGGCGCACCCCAGGGGCGCGCACGACCCTCCATCCGGGCGCAGACGAACCTGCGCACCGCGGGCGCGCCCACGACCCTCCGTCCGGGGCCACCCCGGCGCACCCCAGGGGCACATGACTCCTCGGAATGCCTCAGGCCCACAGGATCTCGGGCAATCGGCCCGCCCGGGGAATCCGCCCGCCCGGGCAATCCGCCCGCCCGGGGAATCCGCCCGCCCGGTGAACCCGCCCGCTCGGGCTCCGCAGCCGCACCCGCGCTCCCCGCTCGGGCTCCGCAGCCGCACCCGCGCTCCCCGGCCGGGCGCCGCAGCCGCCCGGCGCTCCGCGGCCGGGCGCCGAGTGCGCTCCCGGGACGGACGCTCAGCGCGCGGCCAGGTGCTCGACCCGGCGCCGGAACGCGGCGTTCGCGCGACCCCGCAGCACCGGTCCGTGGCCGAAACATGCCGTTGCGAACTCGAGCTCGGCCAACCTGGCGAACGTCCGCCGCGCTGTGGCGGGATCGCTGTTCACCACCGCGAGCCCGAGCCGGCCGAACATCCGCGAGGCCGCATCGCCCACCACCAGCACGCCCCCGTCGCCCGGCCAGAAGAACGAGAGGTGACCTGGCGTGTGACCGGGCGTGTGGATCGCGCGCAGCCCGCCGGGCATCGGAGACCCGTCATGGACCTCGACGTCGACGGCGGCGGGTTCGAGTTCGGCGCGGCCGATCCGGCCGAACAGCGGACCCAGCATCCGGAGCAGCCGCGGCTCGGGGATGGCCGGGGGCTGGGGGCCACCACTGCGGATGACCGCGGCGTCGAGTGGGTGCGCATGGACGCGGGCCGACGTGCGCGCGACCACCGCCGCCAGGCTGCCTGCGTGATCCGTGTGGCAGTGGGTGACCAGGACGTGCCCGATCGGCGTGCGGGCAGTGGCAGGAGCCAGTTCCCGGGCGGCGGCCAGGATGACGTTCTCCCTGCCCGGGATCCCGGTGTCGATCAGGACCGGCGGCTCGCCGTCCTGCCCGCGGACCAGGTACGCGGCGACGAACCCGAGTGGGACTCGGTGGATGGGGCCGGCGACGTGTTCCACGGATGCCTCACCTGCTGTCGTTGCTGGTGGTTCGCTCGCGGGTGCCGCCCGGATGGTACCGACCTGGTGCGATGCGCCCGCGGGGACGGACGCGTGGGGCCGGC
>JAJYDP010000119.1 GCA_021777365.1 Chloroflexota bacterium
CAGACCGACCACGAGGTTCCCGGCCAGTCCGCCCAGCGTGTTGGCGACGATCCCCAGCATCGCGGCCGCGAGCGAGATCGCCATCAGCCGGGCGTAGCTGAGCACGTTGCCGACAATCCCCAGCAGCTCGATGGGTGCGATGACCCGCCGGGCGCGGAGGAGGGCGACGAAGGCGACCGCGAGCACCGCGCCTCCCGGCAGCAGGACCGGCGCGGGAAGGAGGTCCGCCCCGGCGAGCGTCAGCACCACGACCGCAACCAGGCAGACCAGCTCGGAGAGGCGGGCGCCGACCTCCCGGCGATCGCCGATCCGCGCCCCGTTCACGGCACCCAGGGCGAGCCCGAGCGAGACCTGCGCGACCCCGATCGCCACGGCCAGCAGGAGGAGCGACTCCACGGCCTCCACGCGGTCCAGCCACAGGGGCGCCACGCCCAGCCACCGGCCGGCGTCGCCGAACCACTCGCCGTAGAGCACCCCGAACACGATCGTGGAGACGGCGGCGACCGCGGCCACCGGCCAGGCCGCGGCGAGCAGGGGGATGCTCCGGGCCCGGCCACGCAGCGCCAGCAGCAGGACAAGCAGGACGAGGCCGTAGCCCGCGTCGCCCACCATCAGGCCCACGAACAGCGGGAAGGTGACCGCCAGGATGGGCGACGGGTCGAGGGTCCCGTACCGCGGCAGCCCCACGAACGAGGCCAGCGGCTCGAAGGGCCGCACGGGTGGCGGGTTCTCGAACGCGACCGGGGCACGCTCGAGTTCCTCCGGTGAGGGGTGCCGCTCGATCACGGCCGTCCCCGGACCGAGCGCCGTGCGCAGGCTCCCGAGTTGCGCGGCCGGGATCCACCCGGACAGGACCACGAGATGCTCGCTCGTCCCGGCGGCCGGCAGCGCCGACGCCTCGTCGAGGCGGTCGCGGACGGCGAGCCCGACGAGGGCCGCCGACTGGCCGTACCGCTCGCAGAGCGCCGCCAGGCGCGCGTCGATCCAGGCGATCCGGGCGCCGAGCCGCGCCCGCTCACCTCGCAGGCGGCGCACGTCCGCCGCCAGCCCGGAACCACCCGGCCCGGACGGCAGCGCGTCGCCGCGGAGGCCGTGGGCGGCCAGCATCGCCTGGACCTCGCCGCTGAAGCGACCGGGGAAGACGAGCACCACGGTGTGCTGGTGGGCCCCGTCCGGCACCTCGATCACCGCGCAGCGCCCCAGCGTCAGGCCACGCAGCTCGACGTCGGCTCGTCCGAAGGCCTCCGTCACCCGCCGCGGCACCACCACGCCGACGGCCGCGTAGCCGGGCGGGATCGGGAGCCGGCCGTGAGCGGCGAGGACGCGCTCCAGCAGATCGGTGACGCGTCCCACGCGCTCGAGTTCGGCGGCCGTCTCGTCACGCTGCCGGACCAGCGCCTCGGCCCGGTCCCGGACCGCCGCGAGTCGACCCACCCGACGTCGAAGTCCCTCGTCGTCGATCCGCCCGACCGGAAACGCCGGCCCGCGGGCTCCACCGGCCGCCGACCGCGGGGATCCGGCCGCCGCCGGCCCTCGCCCGGAGCCCGACGGGCCGAGTGTCGCCGCGAGCGCCTCCAGCCACTCGCATGGCCCGCGCCACCCCTCGCCCTCCGCCGTGACCGAGGCTGCGCCGGGTGCGAAGACGCCGCTCCGGTCCCCTGCAGGGAGGCGGAACGGCACCAGGTGGACCACCCCCGCCGCGTGCAGGCGCCGTACCGCCTCGTCGGATCGTGCCCGAGGCACCACCACGTCCACCAGCAGCATGGGCACGAGCACGTCTCAGCCCCCCGACGTCTCGCCGAGGACGGCGCCGACCACCAGCTCGACGGCGCGCTCGAACCGCGCCGCGGAGGATGCACCGGCGCCGACGGACGTCTCGTCCAGCTCGCCGAGCTCGCGCTCGAGCGCCGCCATCTCGCGGCGCGCGGCAGCCAGGACCTGCTCCCGGTGCGCGGCCACCGCCGCGGCCGTCATCCCGGGCCCCGCCGCCTCGATGGCCCGTGCCTCGGCCTGCGCCTCGCGCAGACGACGGTCAGCCTGCGCCCGCGCGGCCCGGCGAGCATCCGCGGCCGCGAGCTCGGCACGCTCGAGCAACTCGAGGAACGGCGTGTCCACGGGTCCATCTCGTCCGCGAGTGCACGGTCGGGCACCCGCGCCTGTACCGTCGACGTTTCCGGGTCCGGGCGCCAGAGTTGCGCGGCCCGAAGGCGGGAGCCGTTCAGCCCGGACAGGCGCACCGTCCCGTCCGGTCGCGCGACCCGCCGGCCGCGACGCCTCTGCTAGGCTGGCGCGGATGCCCTCCCTCCCGACGGTTCGCCACCGGACCCGCCCGGCGCTCCAGCCGCTGGGATCGGGGCTCGGCACGATGCTCTCCGACTGGCAGGCATTCGGTCGGCCGGCGTATCGCCACTACCTGGTGCTCGCACTCTGCCAGGGGCTCGTCCTGGCGCTGTCGGGGACGGCCCTGATCATCCCGCTGCTGCTCACGCTCGGGCTGGGGCCCGGGGCCTCGACCCTGGTGGCGTCGCTCGCCCTGATCGGGCCGGCCGCCCAGCTCGCCGTCCCGTCGCTCCTGCGGCGCATCGACGGGAACCTGCGCGTCCTCACCCTGGCGCTCGCGGCGCTGGGCGAGACGCGCGGCCTCTGGCTCGGGGCCGTGGCCGTGCTGGCGGCGACCGGCAGTATCGACCGCGCGTGGCTGGTCGGGGCCCTGGTCCTCGGCACGGCCGCCCTGGGCGTCTTCTCGGGCGTGTCCGCGGCCAACATCCAGGCATGGCTGTCCGTGGTGCTGCCGGAACAGGAGCGCCGTTTCGTCGCCCCGCGCATCGTCGGACTGGGCCTCGCCGTGAGCGCGGTCCTGCTGGTGGTCGTCGCGGTCGCGCTCGACGCCGCCTCACGCCGCTACGGCATCGGCGCCTACGGGGCCTGCTTCGTCCTCGGAGGCGTCGCCGGGGTGGTGGAGGTGCTGGTGCTCGGCCGGCTTCCGCGCCCGGGCCGCGTGCGCGTCCCGCGCCTGGGGCCCGCGACCGAGCCCCCGCCCGGATGGCGACGCTTCGTCGGGATCGCGACGCTGGCCAGCCTCGGGTCGGGTCTCGCCCCCTACTACTCGGTCTTCGTGATCAGCGTCCTGCGGGCCTCCGCGTCGTTCGCGGTTGCCCTCTCGGCGCTGACCTCGGCGGCGTCGGTGGTCGCCTCCACGGTGGGCGCCGCACTGCTCGCCCACCACTCGTCCTCCCGGCTGCTCCGCGTCGGCTACGCGAGCCTGGGCGCAGGCTGGGTCGCCGCGCTCGCGAGCGCACCGCTGAACCCGTTCGCGCTGCCCTGGTTCGTTGCCGTCGCGCTCTTCATCAGCGCAGGTGGCTCGATCGTGCAGCTCGCCGCCAACGAGCGACTCTTCAGGTTGGCCTCGGGCCCGGCCATCATGGCCCAGCAGGGGCGCTTCGTCGGGGTCACGGCGGCCGCCACGGCTGCTGGTCAGCTCGCCAGCGCCCTGGCACTCGGGCTCGCGCCGGTGGGCTACCCAGTCTTCGCCGCGCTCTTCGTCGCGGCCGGTGGCCTGCGGGTGATCGCCGCTGCACGGCTGCCGGTGGCGGACGCGTGGGCGAACGCGACCGCGGTGATCTCGATCGCGGACCTGCGGCGCCGCTGACCGGCCGCACGCGACGGGGACCCATCCCGGCGCCCGACGGGGCTCCGGTTACGAGGAGCCCTGCCCCGGCAGCCCCGCCGGACCGCCGCGCGGCAATCGATCCCCGCGTCCACCGTTCCTCCACACGGCCTCCATGATCCTTCCTCGAACGGGAGCCAGCATTCGGGCATACACGGCGGAACGGCCCGGAAGCCATGCGGATGGAAACCGGTCGGGCCCGGAGCCTCACCGTCACACGGACGGACCGCCAGACGGGGGTGTGACATGGCGAAGCGATGGCTCATCGGGATCCTGCCGGTCCTGGCGCTCGCCGGTCTTGCCGGATCGGTGGCGGCCGGCTCGCTGCCGGTCTCGCTGTCGGGAGACCGCGACCAGCTCAAGGACCAGGACCAGATCCAGCTCCGTGACCCGGACCAGATCCGGCTCCACGACGCCACCTCGTCGGTCACCCTGGCGGTGGCGACCAGTGGCGACCAGACCCGGGACCGCGGCGAGACCTGCGTACCGGACTGCGACGGCATCCCGGACCAGGATCGGACCCAGGACCAGGACCGGATTCAGCTCACCGATGCTGCCTCAACCAGCACGCTGACGAGCACCGCGGTGGCGACCAGTGGCGACCAGACCCGGGACCGGGACCGGCTCGAGGACGGCTCGTGCGAGGACTGCGACGGCATCCCGGACCAGGATCGGACCCGGGACCGGATCCACCTCACTGACACCGCAACGGCCAGCACGCTCACGCCCGCGACCTTGCCGACAGGGGGCGACCAGACCCGCCTGCGCGAGCGCGATCGCGACATGACCTGCGACCCGGCCGGGACGCAGACGCAGACCCAATCCCAGGTCCAGTCACAGACCCAGACCCAGGCACAGGTCCAGGCCGGGGACGGCACCGGCATCCAGGTGCAGGCGCAGACCCAGGAGCAGACGGAGACCCAGGCCGGGGCCGGCACCGGCATCCAGGTGCAGGCGCAGGCGCAGGCCCAGGAGCAGACGCAGACCCAGGCCGGGGCCGACGGCGGACAGGGCGGACCCGGAGGAGGGCGCTGACCGCCCGGCGAGACAACACCGATCCCCCCTCCCTTCGGCCGTGCCACCGACCGATATCGGTGGCACGGCCCTTTGATTTCGTGCCGGTCGGACCTGCAGGCACCCACGCCCCTGCTCCTACGCTCACGAGGCCGGCCAGTCTCCGTGCCGAGCCCCGCCCAAGGGCTGGAAGATCGTGAGCCTTCGTCTTCGCCTCGTGCTCATGTTCGCGTCCGTGGCGGCGGCGACGGCGCTCGCGATGGTGATCGCCACGCCCGCCGTGATCCGGTACGAGTTCGAGCAGATCGAGGGACCCCTCCCCTCCGCGCCCACGGCAAGCGCTCCCTCGCCGACTCCTCCGTCGTCGGTCGCGCCGTCGCAGGCGAGCTCGTCCTCCGGACCAACCCCCGGGATACCGGTCACTGAGACGCCGATCCCGATCCCCTTCCCGTCGGCCGGCGCAACAGCCCCTGGCGGCAGCCCGCTGCAACCGGTCGCCAGCCCGCCGCCCTCCCCGGGAAACACCCCCCAGCCATCGCCGACGCCGCACGCCTCGCCGACCCTCACCCCCGTGCCGCACCCGACGGCCACCCCGCACCCATCGCCAACGCCGGCACCCACCCCGCGGCGCAGTCCGTCGCCGTCTCCGTCAGGATCCGGGCAGGGGGGGCCGGGAGGCTCCCCCCATCCCTCCGTCAGTCCATCCGGAGGACCGGGGGGATCACCCGGCCCGTCCGGTGCTCCGGGTGGCACCGCCTCTCCCGGCCCCGTCGGTCCGGGCCCCGGCGGAGGGACATCGGGTGCCGGCATCCCGACGCGGAGCGGCCTCGCTCCGCAGCCGCCCGTCAGCCGCGTGGCGCTGGTCGTGCGGCCCGTCGCCGCTGGACCGCGGACGATCGCGATCCCCCACGCGACAACCGGCACGGACACGGGGGCGGGCGTTGCAGCCCCGCCGTCACCCGCGGCGACGGCCTCACTGTCGCCGGATGTCCGCCTCCGCTGGGTCGAGTTCGAGCGAGCGACCAGCCTGACCCTCGTGCTCATCGCGGTCGCGGCGGTCCTCGTCGCCTCCCTGCTCGGCTTCCTGCTGGCCAACCGCCTGCTCCAACCGCTCCGTCGCCTCGGCCAGGCGGCGGCCGCGGTCGCGGGCGGAGACCTGTCCAGGCGCTCGGGGCTCGGAGACCGACGCGACGAGGTCGGTGAGCTCGGGCGCTCGTTCGACACGATGGCCGCGGCCCTCCAGGCCTCCGACGACCAGCGTCGCCGGTTCCTGCAGGACGTTGTGCACGAGCTGCGCACGCCGCTCACGGTCATCGACGCCACCTCCAGCGCCATGCTCGACGGCGTCTACCCGCTCGCCGCCGACCACGTGGAGACGATCCGTGAGCAGGCGCACCTGCTGGCGCGGATCGTGGAGGACCTCCGCACCCTGAACCTCGCCGAGATCGGCCGGCTGCCGCTCGAGATGGAGCGGGTGGAAGTGGCGGACCTGCTCTCCGCCACCACCGCCGCGTTCGAGGCCCGCGCCGGCGGTGGCGGGCAGCGGCTCCTCTCCGAGGCCGAGCAGGGCCTCGCGGTGACCGGCGACGCGGATCGGCTGCGCCAGGTGCTCGCCGCCCTGGTCGACAACGCGCTCCGGCACGCGCCACCGGGCGGCGAGGTACGGCTTCGCGCCCGCGCCGCGGCCGGCAGAGCACGGGTGGAGGTGGAGGACACAGGTCCCGGCGTCGCCCCGGCCGACCTCCCGCGGGTGTTCGACCGCTTCTACGAGGCGGATCCGGCCCGCGATCGGGTCGCCGGGCACACGGGCCTGGGCCTGGCCATCGTGAAGGCGCTCGTCGAGGCGCACGGCGGGCGCGTCGGGGTCGAGAACGTCGTGGGTGCCGGCGCGTGCTTCTGGTTCGAGCTCCCGGCGGTCGCCGATGCGCCCGACCCAGGGACGGCCTCCGTGGAGGCCGGCGACCAGGTGGCCGCCCGCGCGCTGGCCGACCAGCAGACGCCCGCGCGCAAGGCCGCACGAGCGGTGGATCAACCCGACAGGGCCAGCCCCACGCCGTAGAGCAGCGAGAACGCGAGCGCCAGGCGCGCGGTGTCGCGGAGAACCAGGTTGAGCCGCCGGGGATCGCCCCTCGCATGCACCGCGCGCACCAGGCGCACCGCCATGGGCGTGGTCGCCAGCGGGAGCAGCAGCGCGGGCCCGGAGCCTGCCGCGGCGCCCAGGAGTGGGACGAGCCAGGCGAGCAACAGCAGCGCGCCGTACTCGGCACGTGTGGCCACCGGTCCGAGGGCAACGGCCAGGGTGCGCTTACCGGCCGTCCGGTCGGCGTCGATGTCGCGGAGGTTGTTGACCACCAGGATCGCCGTGACCAGCGCCCCGACGGGAAGCGAGGCGAGCACGAACCCCGCCTCGATGCGACCGGCCTGGAGGAACGCGGTGCCGATCACCGCCACCAGGCCGAAGAAGACGAAGACGAACGGCTCGCCAAGGGCGTGGTATCCATACGGCCACGGACCACCGGTGTACGCGAGGAGCGCCAGGATCGCGAGCAGCCCCGCGGCCAGTACGCCAGACCCGCCGATCACCGCCAGGCCCAGGCCGGCGAGCCCCGCCGCGCCGAGCGTCAGGACGATCGCGATCTCGAGCTGCCGGACGGTGACCAGGCCGGCGGCCGCGACGCGCACCGGCCCCACGCGGTCCGGTCTGTCGGCACCGCGGCGGTAGTCGGAGAGGTCGTTGGCCAGGTTCGCGGCGATCTGCAGCAGCTCGGCAACCGCGAGGCAGAGCACCGCGGCGTCGATCCGGAACGGGGCCCGCGCCCCGAGCGACGCGCCGAGCCCCACCGCGACCCCGCTGGCCGCGGCCGGCAGGGTCGCGGGGCGGATCGCCTGCAGCCACACCCGTGCGGTGGCGCCCCTGCGCGCTCCTCCCTGCGTCATGCGGCAACTCTACGCGGGGGTCGGGACACCCCGCGGGCGACACCCGCACCCGCGGCGGGCCAGCGCACGCGTGCCGGGCACGCGCGGTCACGCACCCGGGGCCGGGCAGGCCCCGGGCGTGCCCTCGGGCACGTACGGGGCCACCGGGCACGCAGCCGTTCGGGCAGGTACCGCGCCCGGAACGTACGATGCGCGCATGTACGACCTGGTGACCGCGGCCGTCGAGGCCGCGCTTGCGGCTGGAGCGCGCTACGCCGACGCCCGCGTGATGGAGACGCGCACGGAATGGATCACCGCGCGCAACGGGGTCCTCGAATCAGTGGAACGGCGCGAGCGTGCCGGAATCGGCGTGCGCGCCCTGATCGGCTCGTCCTGGGGCTTCTTCGCGATCCCCGAGCTCGGCGTGGCGGCCGCGCGGCGGGCAGGCACACGGGCCGCGGCCGTCGCCCGTGCCTCCGGGCTGGTGCCCGGCACGGCGCTGGACCTGGCTCCCCAGGCACCTGCGCAGGGGTCCTGGTCGAGCATCTGTCTCGAGGATCCATGGAGCGTCCCGCTCGCGGAGAAGGGCGACCTGCTCGAGGGCGTCACGCGGACCATGCTCGACCACGGCGCCGATCTGGCCGAAGCCAGCAGCCGGATCTGGGACACGCACAAGTGGCTCGCCAGCAGCGAGGGCCACCGGGTGGACCAGCACATCGTGGAGTGCGGCGCGGCCATGAACGCCACCGCAGTGGGCGAACGGGAGACGCAGCGCCGCTCCTACCCCGGGATCCGGGGTCAGTACGGGACCCGCGGCTGGGAACTGGTGCGCGAGCTCGATCTGCCGGGCAACGCGCCGCGCATCGCCGGCGAGGCGCGCGCGCTCCTCTCCGCGCCGCAGTGCCCGTCCCTGGACGCCACCGACCTCATCCTGGGCAGCGAGCAGATGGCGCTCCAGATCCACGAGTCGGTGGGGCACGCGGTGGAACTCGACCGCATCCTCGGCTGGGAGGCCGCGTACGCCGGTACCTCGTGGCTCGACCTCGCCCAGCTCGGCCGCCTGCGCTTCGGGTCCGACCTGATGACCATCACCGCCGACGCGACCCTCCCGGGCGCGCTGGGCAGCTTCGGATACGACGACGAGGGCACCCCGGCACACCCGGTCGACACCGTGCGGAACGGCACCTGGGTGGGCGTCCTCTCCGGGCGCGATTCCGCCGCCCTCGTCGGGATTCCCTCGGGTGGCGCCGTGCGGGCGGACGGCTTCGACCGGATCCCCATGGTGCGCATGACGAACGTGGGCCTCCTCCCCGGCCCGCACAGCCTGGAGGAGATGATCGCCGCCACCGACGACGGGATCCTGATGGACACCAACCGCTCCTGGTCGATCGACGATAAGCGGCTGAACTTCCAGTTCGGGTGCGAGATCGGCTGGGAGATCCGCGGCGGCAGGCGCGGCCGCATGCTGCGCAACCCGACCTACACCGGGATCAGCCCGCACTTCTGGGGATCGATGGACATGCTGGGGAACCGGTCCGAGTGGACCTTCTGGGGAACGCCCAACTGCGGCAAGGGCGAGCCGGCGCAGGTGGGGCACACCGGCCACCCGGCCGTGCCGGCGCGGTTCCGCGGCGTGCGGGTGGGGGTGCGGGGGTGAGCAGCATGCAGCGCAACGAGGTGCCTGCCTCCCCCGGCGTCGACCCGGCCGACATCGCCGACCGGGTGCTCGACCTCGTCCGGTCGCGCGCGGCCACCGCGGAGGCGGAGGTCACGGTACGGCACGGCGAGGAGGCCCTGACCCGGTTCGCGAACGGGTTCATCCACCAGAACGTGGCCGAGGAGCGGCAGCGCGTGCACCTGCGCGTTGCCCTCGACGGCCGGTCCGCGGCGTCCAGCGTGGAGGGGTTCGACCCGGACCTCCTGGCCCGCCTCGCCGACGACGTCCTGGCCGCGGCACGCACCCGGCCCGAAGACCCGGACTGGCCCGGCCTGACGCCCCCCACCCCGGCCACCGAGGCGGAGCACTGGGACGAGCGGACCGCGCGGGCCCTGCCCGATGAGCGCGCCCGTCGGGTCCGCGCCTTCGTGGACGCCGCCGGCGGCCTCGAGACGGCCGGTTCCTGCCCCACGGCCGGGATCCGTGCGTTCTTCGCCAACAGCGCCGGGCAGCGGCTGGCGGGCCGCACCGCCGTGGCAGGACTCCAGGGGATCGCCCGGACGGGCACGTCGGACGGCAGCGCGCGGGATGCCTCCGTCCGCCTCGACGACCTCGACGGCGCCCGTCTCGGTGCACGGGCCGCGCGCAAGGCGCGCGACGGGGCCGACCCCACGGACCTGGAGCCCGGCCGCTACGAGGTGGTGCTCGAGCCGCAGTGCGTCGCGAACATGCTGGAGTTCCTCTTCCTCCACGGCTTCAACGGCCGCGCCGTGCACGAGGGACGCTCGTTCGTGCGGCTCGGCGAGGCGCAGTTCGACCGGTCGCTCACGATCGCCGACGACGCCACGGACCCGGGCCAGACCGGGCTCCTCTTCGACGCCGAGGGGACCCCCAGGCGCCGGGTCGAGGTCGTTCGAGCCGGGGTAACCGCCGCGGTCCTGCACACGCGCCGGACGGCCCGACAGGCGGGCACCGGGAGCACGGGCCACGCGAGCGAGGAGTCCGGGCAATGGGGAGCGGTCCCCGCGAACGTGGTCGTCGAGGCCGGTGATCGGCCGACCCCGGATCTGGTCGCGGCCATGGAGCACGGCCTGCTGGTGACCGACTTCTGGTACACGCGCATCCTCGACCCGCGGACCCAGGTGGTGACCGGCCTGACGCGCAACGGGGTCTGGCTGGTGGAGCACGGCCGGGTGGTGCGCCCGGTCCGGAACCTGCGCTTCACGCAATCCTTCCTCGAGGCACTGGCACCCGGCGCGGTGCTCGGCGTAGGCTCCGAGCGAACGCTCGTGCTCGACGGCCTCGATGCCGCCTCGCTGGTGCCCGCCCTGCACCTCGCGGCGTGGAACTTCACCGGCGGTTCGCGCGGCTGAGGGCGGCGGTTGACGTGGAGGGTGAGTGAGCGATCCGACGAACGACGGCGTCGACGCGGCCGCGGCCACCGGCGCGGACACGGCCGCCGGTCCGTCGCTGCCCGTCGAACGCGACCGGGTCCTCG
>JAJYDP010000120.1 GCA_021777365.1 Chloroflexota bacterium
CGCCTGCGGGTCGTACCCCACCACGGACGCACCACGCTCGCGCAGCTCCCGCGCGAGGGCGAGCGCCGGGGATTCGCGGACGTCGTCGGTGCCGGCCTTGAAGGCGAGCCCCAGCAGGGCGATCCGGGCGCCCGTGATCGGCCGGCCCAGGAGCGACGCCAGCCGCGTCACCACGGCCTGCTGGTGCGATCCGTTCGACCTGCTGACCGCGTCGATCAGCGGGGTGGGCACGCCCAGCCGGGCGCTCAGCTGCGGCAGCGCCAGGGCCTGCTCGGGCAGGCACGATCCGCCGATCCCGGGCCCCGCGGTCAGGAAGGCGCGACCGATCCGGTCGTCCATCCCCACGCCCGTCGCGACGAGATCGACGTCCGCGCCCACCGCGTCGCAGACCCGCGCCAGCTCGTTGGCGAACGCGATCTTGCCTGCCAGGAAGACGTTCGACGCCAGCTTGATCAGGGCCACCGACCGCGCGTCGGCCACCAGCGTCGGGGCGTTGAGCGGCGCATACAGGTCCGCCACGGCACGCGCGACCTCGCGATCGTCCGGGTGGAGCCACCCGGTGACCACGCGGCTGGGGACGTCGAAGTCGCGCAGCCCGGCTCCCTCCCGCATGAACTCGGGATTGGTCACGACGGTGGCGCAGGGGCCAAGTGCCCGCCGCTCCTCGACCAGGCGGGCCAGGCGGTCCGGGCCCTCCACGGGGAGGGTGGAGCGCACCACGACGACGTGTTCCGGCGGCGCTGCTTCCAGCAGCAGTCGCACCGCGGCCTCGACCTGCCCGGTGGAGAGCGGACCCTCCGGGCCCGTTGGCGTCCCGACGCACACGATGGAGTAGGCGGAGCCGGCCGGGGGCACCCGCTCCGTGGTGAACGTCAGTCGTCCCGCGGCGGACTCGGCGCGGATCGCCTCGTCGAGGCCCGGTTCGAAGATCGGCGCCCGGCCGTCGGCGAGGATGGCGATGCGGGCCGCATCGATGTCGGCGACGGTGACGCGGTGGCCGAGGCGCGCGAAGCCGACGGCGGTGACCAGTCCCACCGGCCCCGCGCCGACGAGGAAGAGATGCACGGGCGACTCCTGCCGCGATCGATGACCCGGCGATGGTACCGGGCCGGGATCTACAGCATCGAGCGGATCTGCCCCCCGTCCACGGGGACCAGGGTGCCCGTCACGTAGCTCGCCCGGCTGGAGGCCAGGAACGCGACCACCGCGCCCAGCTCGGAGGGATCGCCGTAGCGACCGAGCGGGATCGTGCGCAGCTGCTCGGCACGCACCTCGTCCTCGCTCCGGCCGGTGCGTGCCGCCGTGTCCCCGTCCAGCTGCCGGATCCGCTCGGTGTTGAGGCGCCCGGGCGCCACGGCGTTGACCAGGATCCCGTCGGGTGCGAGCTCGATGGAGAGGGTCTTCATCAGCCCCTGCACCGCCGAGCGGAGCGAGTTGCTGGTGATCAGGTTCGCCACGGGCTGCTTGACGCTGCCGCTCTCGATGAAGACGATCCTGCCCCCGCCCGAGCCGCGGACGCGCTCGTCACGCAGGTAGGGCACCGCGGAGCGGACCAGGCGCACGGCGGACAGGAAGGTGAGGTCCACCGCCTGGCGCCACTGCTCCTCTGCGAGCGACTCGAACGGTCCCGGGGGCGGGCCGCCCGCGTTCACGACCAGCACGTCGAGGCGGCCGAAGCGGGCCACGGTCGCCGCCACGAGACGCTGCGCGGTCTCCGGCAGGGAGACATCGCCTGCGACCCACGCCACCCGCTCGCGCGCCGGTCGCCGTTCCCGCCCGCCGCCCAGCCATATGTCGGCATCGTCGGCGGTGACGGGATCCAGGCGTGCCCCTCCGGAGGGTGCCTGGTCGGCGTCGGTGGCCAGTGCCACCGCGGCCGCCGCGAGCGCTGCCTCATCCCGGGACGAGAGCATCACCGATGCGCCCTCCCGGAGCAGTTCCAGCGCCGAGGCCCTGCCCAGGCCGCGACTGGCACCGATGACCAGCGCGACGCGCCCGTCGAGACCGAGATCCATCGTCCGCCTCCATGCGCAACTCGCCGCCCATCGTGCCACGACGACGGCCGGCCGGCGCGGCACGCGCCGGTTCGGTCCACCGGCGCGCGGCGCCGCGCCGGTGGACCGCGTCAGTCACCGGCTCGCGCGGGGCAGTGCGCCGCGCCGGGGATCCGGGCCGCCGGTTGGCCCCGGGCAGTGCACCGTCCCGGGCGCCGATGGTGCCATGCGCGGCGGGACCATCGCGCGATGGCCCATCGCGCTCACCGGGCGCAGCCTGCACCCGTGACCGCCGGCAGTCCACGCGGGCCACCGGCACGTGCATCCGCCTGGAGCCGAGCATGCATCGTCGACCGTCCGCCGCTTTCGCGCTCGCCCTCGCGCTGGCCGGCGCCGTCCTCGGGCCCATCGGGGCCCCGGGTCTTGCCGGGCCCGTGCGCGCCGCCACGCCCCCGAAGGTCGTCGTGGTCGTCGGGCCCACCCACTCCCTCACCTCCAGCAACCTGCAGTGGGGCGAGGCCATCGCGCAGGACGCCGCGTCGCACGGCGCGCAGGTCATCCGCGTCTTCTACCCGGACGCCACGTGGTCGGCGGTCGCCGCCGCCGCGGCGGGAGCGAACCTGCTCATCTACCTGGGCCACGGCAACGGCTATCCGTCGCCGTCCACCAGCAGCCTGATGCCCGACCGGCAGGACGGGATGGGGCTGGACCCGGTCGCCGGCGCCGCCGAGGACCAGGTGCAGTACTACGGTGAGCAGTACATGGCGACGCTGCACCTCGCCCCGGACGCCCTGGTGATCCTGAACCACCTCTGCTACGCCAGCGGCAACAGCGAGCCGGGGCTCCCCCAGCCCACCCAGGCGGTGGCGATCCAGCGGGTCGACAACTTCGCGGCCGGGTTCATCGCCGGGGGTGCCGCGGCCGTGATGGCCCTCGGCACGCAGGACGCCGGCGGCATCGTGGATGCGCTGTACGGGCCGTCCCAGACGCTCGACCAGCTGTTCATGGCGACCGGCGGGATCGGCGTGGCGCAGTTCACCGTCCCCTCCGTCCGCACGCCGGGCGCGCGGCTCCACCTCGACCCGGACAGCGCCACCTCGGGTTTCTACCGGTCGCTTGCCGGGAACCTCGATCTCGCCTCGTCGGCCGTCCTCTCGGGCGGATCGGCGGCCGCCGCGCCCGTGACGGGCGCCGCGCCGGGTGCCGTCCCGACGCCCGCGCCGTCCCCGACGACGGTCGCGCCGGCGGTCCTGGCCCCGATCGTCGCACCGACACCCACCCCGCAGCTCGCCGCGCTCAGTGCCCCCTCGGTCTTCACTCCCAACGGCGACGGCATCTCCGACGTGCTCCCGGTCACCTACGCCATGTCGGCGCCGGGCACCCTCGAGGTCTCGGTCGTCACTGTGCCCGGCACGGGCAACCCGCTCGGGGCGGGGGCCGTGGTCCGGCACCTGGTGCTGGCGGCGATGCCCTCCGCGGGTCGCTTCACCTGGGACGGCACCGCGGACAACGGCTCCCCGGTCCCCGACGGCGACTACGACCTCACCGTCGCCCCGATCGGCCCCACCGGGACTTCCGGCCCCGCGATGACGGTCCGGACCCGCGTCCTGACGGCGATCAAGTCGCCCGCCGCGAGCCCGTCCGTCTTCTACCCGCTCGACGGGGACGGCGTCGCCGACGTCACCGCGCTCTCGTTCACGCTCACCCAGCCGGCGACCGTCACCTGGACGGTGACGAACACGGCAGGCCGGGTCGTCCGCACGCTCTGGCCGGCCAGGCCGGTCCAGCCGGGCACGTGGACCGAGCCGTGGGATGGGACGGCCGGACCGGCCGGCACCAGGCTGCCCGCCGGCGAGTACCGTTCCGTGATCGCCGCGACCACGGCCGCGGGGACGATCGTGATGCGCGCCGCCGTCTGGCTGGCGCCGTTCCGCGTGACGGCCTCGCCGTCCAGTGGCGTCCCGGGCCAGACGGTGGGTGTCAACATCGCCGCCGCCGAGCCGCTGCGCGCGGCGCCCCGGGTCGTGGTGCGGCAGCCGGGCCTCGCCGCGTACGTCGTCGCCACCCGCGCCACCGGCGGTCTCGGCTACCGGGCCGTCTTCCGGCTCCGGGCCGGCACCACGGGCACGGTGACCGTGCAGGTGCTGGGCGTCGACCGGGCCGGCAACGTGCTCTCCTCCGTGACGCGGGTCGGGCTGCGCTGAGGGCCGCCCGGGCCGCGTGTCACGGGCTGTGCTGAGGGCCGCCCGGGCCGCGTGTCACCGGCTGTGCTGAGCGCCCGGACGACCGGGCGGGATGACGGACCGGTACACTCCACCCGATGAGCTCTCCCGCGCCGGCCGCCGCGTACGACGACACGTGGGTGGTGCTGCCCACCTACAACGAGGCGGAGAACCTGCCCGGGATCGCGTCGGCCATCCTGGAGCGGCTGCCGGGGGCCACCCTCCTGGTCGTCGACGACGCGTCACCCGACGGCACGGGCGCGCTCGCCGACACCATGGCCGCCGAGAACCCGCACGTCCGGGTCCTCCACCGGCCCGGCAAGCAGGGGCTGGGGCGCGCGTACATCGACGGGTTCCGCGTCGCGCTCGACGGCGGGGCCGGGCGCATCGTGCAGATGGACGCCGACTGGTCGCACGACCCGGCGTCCCTGCCCGCGCTGGTGGCTCCGCTGCAGAACGGCGCGAGCCTGGTGATCGGCTCCCGGTACGTGCGCGGGGGCGGCACCGTGGACTGGGGGCTCGGCCGCCGGGTCATCTCCAGGGGCGGCTCGACGTTCGCGCGCCTGGTGCTCGGCCTGCCGGCGCACGACCTGACCGGGGGGTTCAAGGCATGGCGACGCGAGACGCTGGCGTCCATTCCCTGGGAGCGGGTGCACGCCGGGGGCTACGTCTTCCAGATCGAGATGACCCACCTGGCCCACCGGGCCGGGGCCCGGGTGGTCGAGATCCCGATCGTCTTCCGGGACCGGCGCGCGGGCACGAGCAAGATGTCGCGGCGGATCGTGGTCGAGGCCCTGCTGGTGGTGGTCACGCTCCGGTGGGAGGCGCTGCGGGGTCGCCGGCTCCGCCGACCGTGGACCGGCCCACGGGCCCGCTGATGCGCGAACTTGCCGGGATCGACGCGCGGCCCCCCGAGCGTCCCTCGCCGGCGCGGATCGTGATCGACCTGCGCCCCCTCCAGGAGCCGGAGCGGACGCCGATCACGGCCGCATACCTGCACCGCCTGCTGGAGGCATTTGCCGCCGACCCGCTCCCCGGCGAGTCGTTCGTGCCGGTGCTCCGGGCGATGCGCCCGGACCCGACCCGCGACCTGGAGGAGCGGGGCCTGCCGATCGCCGGTCGCCGGCACGTCCTCCCGACGACGCGCTTCCTCCGCTCGGCCGGGCTCACCGTCGACGCGTTCCAGCTGCGCGGCGCCGAGTTCGGCGCGTCTCGCGGCGCCGGCACTCCCGGCAGCCCGGGAGCCGTCTACCACACGGCCGGCGGGGCCGTCCCGCTCGGCTCCGAGCTGCCGGTGGTCGCGACGCTCCTCGACCTGGCTCCCTGGGAGCTCCCGTCGATCTACGCGGCGAGCCCCGCCGCGCGCTTCGGCCACCGGCTGCGGGCACGGATCCTGCGGGACGCCACCCGCCTGATCGTCACCTCGCAGGCCACCGCCGACTCGGCCCGGCGCCTGGTCCACGTCCGGCCGGAGCGGATCGCCGTCGTCCCGCTGGCCGCCGGCCCGGCGTTCGTTCCCGACGCGGGGCGAGCGGACCGCGTGGCGGCGCTGCGGGCGCGCCTGGGTCTGCCGCCGCGGTACCTGGTCTTCGCCGGCCGATATGACGCGCGCAAGGATCTCGGCACCCTCTTCCGCGCGCTGGCCGCGCTGCGCGAGGAGCATCCCGAGCTCGCCGCCAGGCGTCGGCGGACGACGGCCGCGGAGGCCCCCGCGACCCCCTCGGCCGAGGTGCCGCGCGAGCATGTGCCGTGGCCCCCCGTGGTGGTCCTGGCCGGGGCTCAGGGCGCCGACGAGGGCGACGCGCCTGCGCTCGCACGGGCGGCGGCGCGGCACGGGGTTCGCGACCTGGTGCTGCTGGTGCCGCTGCTCGACGCGGACGACCTCGCCACGCTCGAGGCCGGCGCGCAGGCCACTGTCTTCCCGGCCATCAGCGAGGGGACGGGACTTGCGGCGCTGGAGTCGCTCGGGGTGGGGATCCCGGTGGTCGCGTCCCGCGTCGGGCCGCTGCCGGAGCTGGTCGGCCCTGCCGGGATCATCGTCGAGCCCCGGGACCCGGCACGCCTTGCGGCTGCCCTGCGAGCGGCGTGGTCGGGGCACATCCACGACCAGTTGCGGCGGGTTGCGCGCCAGCGGTCGCTCTCAGGGCGGCGGACCTGGGCGGACGTGGCGCGCGAGACGCGCGAGGTCTACGCGGCGGCACTCGGCCGCACCTGACCAGCCGGCCGGCCTCGCCGCCTGGGGGTCAGACCGGGGTCGACTTCGAGCCCGGCGCCGTCCGAGGCGGGACCGTCAGCGTCACGGTCGTGCCGACCGGCACCACCTGGATCGCGATCTGCCCGCGCACCAGCGGGATCGGCGCGCCCGCGTCCGACCCCGCGGCCTGCGTGAGCAGCAGCGGCGCCGTGTCGGAGGCCTTGCTCCAGCGTGCCTCGACGGCGACGCCGTCCCGCAGCACCAGCGCCTGTCCGGTCCCCGTGTACCCCAGCTCGAGCCGCCCCTTGGCCTGGTTGGTGGGCTGGCCGGGCGCGTTCAGCAGCGGGCCCACCTGCACGTAGATCACGATCACGTCATAGGGGGCCACGCGCGCTCCCGTACCGGCGTCGATCTGCGGCGCGCCGTCCACCGAGCGCAGGTAGCGGTCGGTGGACCGGTCATAGGCGTAGGAGATGACTCCGGCGGGGTACGGCACCACCAGCGATCCCCCCGTGGGGCGCGCGGACAGCGGCGCCGGGTCGACGAAGGTCCAGGCGGGCGACGGCGCGGGCGGCACGCCCAGCCTGGCGGCCAGGTCGTCGAGCTGCCGCGAGCTCGAGTAGACGTTGTGGGGCGCCACCCGGGTGGTGATGCGGGGCATGTAGGCGGCCCAGCGGAACTCGTCGGCATTCCAGATGGTGGTCCCGTTCATCGCGTCCAGCGCCGCGAGTGCATTCGGCGCCCCGCCGACGTGGGCGTAGAGCGGATTCCACTCCGCGGCCCATCCCACGAAATACAGGCGGCTGCTGCGGATCGGCCCGATGGCGGGGGCGACGCCGGACTGGTACAGCGCCATGTAGCGGGGGATCCCGCCCTCGGCAGGGGCCTGGAAGAGGATGTCCGCGTCGGCCAGCCCCGACTGGGGCCGCGCCGCCGGTGCGTCGTCGATCATCACCGCGACCACTGGTCGCTCGGCGGCGGCGGGGCTCTCCAGCACGCCGTCGGTGGGAGCCGGGACCAGCGGGACCGGGGTGGGCGAGGGCGAGACCGACGGGGCCGCCGCCGCCGCCTCCGGCAGCTCGCCGGCGATCCCGCCGGCCGATGCCGCCGGGCTCGCCGGCTCCGGCGTCGAGGTCCCCACCGGCGTGCCGGAACAGCTGGCCAGGAGCAGGGCGGCCACGATGGTGACCGCGATCCACGCCACGGCGGTGGCCCGGCCGGTCGGGGAGGCGAGTCTCCGCCGCGCGCCGCGGACGAGCCGGCGGCGCGTGACGACGCGTCGACGGCGGGACGGGCGGGTCTCGGGCAGTCGGGTCGACGCCACCATCGCGGCGGATCGTACCAACCGGCGCCGTGCGCTGCCGAGGCGCAGAATCGACCCGGAGGTGCAGGCCATGACCGAGACAGGGGGATCCGGAGCAGAGGCCGGCCACGGGCTGGCCCCGTCGATCGAGGCGGACCGGATCGACTTCGCCCTTGGCGCCGTGGGAATGGCGCGGGCGCACGAGCTGGAGATCGCGCAGGCGGGGGTGGGGCTCGCGCTTGCCGACGAGGCCACGCTGCGGCAGTCCAGTGCCCGGGTCCTGCTGGCCAGGGAGTCCGTCAGGCTCGAGCTGTCGGCCGCGGCGAGCGTGGTGGCCAACCACGTGGACGTCGGACCGAGGACTGCGGTGGCCGTCCTGGTCGCGCGCAGCGTGGAGGGCGACGTGCGTCCGCTGCTGGACTGGCGGGGCGCCGTCGCATTCGGCGCGGCGTTCGGCCTGGTGGCGGCGCTCTTCGGCGGGCGACGTCGCGCCCGCGACTGATCAGTCGGTCAGGGCCGTCCGGCCGCGTCCGGCGACGTCCCGATCGGCGCCGAGACGGTCTCCGGCGCGCGGTCGGTCTCCGCCGCGCCACCCGGCTGCGTGCCGCGCGCCTCCGACGCGCATCTCGCGCAGAGCCCGTAGAAGTCGAGGACGTGCGAGCTGACCTGGAACCCGGCGAGATCCGGGGCGTCCGAGACCAGGCACGGGCGGATCGGCTGCAGGAGCCCGCACCGCAGGCAGATGGCGTGCTCGTGGTGGCCCGTGCCGCAGAACCCGTACGCGACCGCCCCGGACGCGAGCGTCGCGCGCTTGATCCGCCCGGCCGCGTCCAGGCGCTCGAGCGTCCGGTAGACCGTCGCCAGGCTGGTGGCGGGCGCCTGCTCGCGCGCATCGTGCAGGAGCTGCTCGGGCGTCTCGAGCCGTCCCGAGGCGATCATCGCGTCCACGATGGCCCGGCGGGCCGCGGTGGAGGCGTGACCCAGCTCCGCCAGCGCCGCGTCAGCCTGTCTGCGACGCGCCTCAGACTGGTGGGGCGTGACCTCCGACGCGAGCGTGCCGCCAGGGGGGGCGTGCTGGATCACTGCCGCGTCACCTCGGCCGGCGCGAGCACCTGGACCCGGCGGACGGCCCGCAGGAAGCTCCCGCCCGCGATCACCGCGACGACCACCGCGACGAGGATCAGGCCGGCGTTGACGCTGTCGAGGTTGGGGATCCCGATGCCGGTGGGAAGCCCCCGGTCGATGGGCGCCGCCAGCGACGGCAGGAGCAGCGAGACCAGGCCCCACAGGGCGAAGAGCACGCCGCCGTAGAGGAGCGTGTTGCCGGCCACCGCCCGCGAGACGTACGTCATGGCGGCCTCGCCCAGGCCGCGCGTCCGCATCCAGGCGCCGATCGCCGCCCCGGCGAGCGCCTGCACCAGCATGGTGCCGACGCCGAAGAGAAGGCCCGGCAGGAACGCCACGGCCGCGTTGGGCATCGCCGGTGCCAGGACCGTGTAGATGATGATCGCGAAGGCGCCCGTGCCCCAGCCGGCCACGAACCCGTGGACGAGGGTCATCCGGAGCGGGATGGGCCGGTCCGCGGGGTCGAGGATGCCGTTCGTGCTGTCACTGGAGCCCAGGCGGAAGACCCGGTGGAGGAACTGCTCGAACCACTCGGTGAGGTGCAGCTCCCGCCCGAGGCGCAGGATGTAGATCCCCGAGACGGCCATCACGACCCCCACTGCCAGGTCGATCCCGGCGTTGAGGGCGCCGCTGGCCAGGATCGGCGCGAGCGCGAGGTACGCGAGTTCCGAGGCGATGGCGCGCTGCGCCGTGAACGCGGCAGAGAAGAGGAGGCCCGCCTTCATGCCCCGGCGCCCGGAGGCGGCGCCGATCGCGTAGCTGACGGTGATGGGCCAGGTGTGCTCGTCCGGCGTGACGCCGTGCAGGACGCCCAGCAGGAAGGAGCTCAGGAGCAGGGCCGCGAGGCCCGCGCCGGCGTGCGGTTCGAGGATGCTGGTCAGTGGCATGGCTGGCTGGCAGGAATGAGAATGAGTCGCATTTGCAGCGCATGATGGCACGCGCCGGAGGGTCCGTCAAGCCCCCTGCGTCGGGTCCCCGGCTCCATGCCGCGCCGGGCTGGCGTCGAGCGGACAACGTCTGGGCGCCGGGTGGACGCCGCCTGGGCGCCGGGTGGACGCCGTGGGGGCCCCGGCTTGGGCTACACTCGCGGCCGTGATCCATCCGTCTGCCGACGTCTCGCCCGATGCCGTCATCGGCGAGCGAACCAAGGTCTGGAACCGTGCCCAGGTGCGCGAGGGCGCCGTCATCGGCGACGACTGCATCGTGGGCAAGGACGTCTACATCGACTTCGGCGTCCACGTGGGCGAGCGCAGCAAGATCCAGAACGGCGCGCTCGTCTACCACGGCGTCACCGTGGAGCCCGGCGTCTTCATCGGGCCGGGCGCCATCCTCACCAACGACCGGTTCCCCCGCAGCATCACCCCGGAAGGGGAGCTCGCGGGTGCCGACGACTGGACTGTCAGCACCATCACGCTCCGCTACGGCTCGTCGATCGGGGCCGGGGCGGTCGTGGTGGCCGGCAACGACGTGGGCCGCTTCGCCACCGTCGGCGCGGGTGCCGTGGTGACCCGCCCGGTCCCGGACCACGCGCTGGTGGCCGGCAATCCCGCCCGGCGGCTCGGGTGGGTCTGTGCCTGCGGGCAGCGGCTGATGGGGCCGTCGGGGGTCCCCTTCCCGGCCGACGGCGAGGGCACGGCCACGTGCTCCGCCTGCCGGCGCACATACACCATCGGCGCGGGCGTCTGCGCGGAGGCGAGCGCCCGGTGATGGCGCCGATCCCGCGTCCCGCGACGCGCATCTGAGGAGGTCGGCGCATGATCCCCATCTCGAAGCCGGACATCGGTGTCGCGGAGGAGGCGGCCGTCCTGGACGTGCTCCGGTCCGGCATGCTCGCCATGGGGCGGAAGACCGCCGAGTTCGAGGCGGCCTGGGCCGAGTACTGCGGCGTCCGCCACGCCGTGATGATGTCCAA
>JAJYDP010000121.1 GCA_021777365.1 Chloroflexota bacterium
GATGCGTTGCTGGCATCGCTCGATCGCGAGGAGTTGCGCGCTGTGGTGTGGCACGAGGAGCATCATCGCCGGACTCGCGCACCCCTTCGGTCCGCCGCCATCGCGGGGTTGGTCGGGCTCATCGGAGACCGGCAACGCGTCCGGCAATCCCTGCTGGAGCGACTGGCCGACCTCGAGGTGGCTGCGGATGACGAGACGATGCGCCGGGGGGCAAACGCCGCCACCCTGGCAAGCGCCCTCCTGAAGTGCGATCCTGCGCCGGCCGCCGCCGAGACCGCCTTCACGGCGGCGGGGGATCGCCGGCTGCGGGTTCTGCTCGCGAGGGCAGAGGGAGCGAGCGTGCCGTCGGGTCGGCTTCCCTACGAGTGGCTGCCGCCCCTGCTCGCGCTCGCCGCCCTTGTGGCGCTCGCGGCGCCGGCCGCCTGCCGCGTTCTCGGGCTCACCTGAACCTGGCGGCACGGCACACGGCGAGTCGGCGCCGTCAGGGTTGAACTCCGGTCGCTCTCAGTGCGCGTGCTCCTCGCCGTCGCAGCAGACGCTCGGGCCGCCCGAGAGGTATCGCTCGGGGATCCGCGGCGAAGCGGGACAGGCAGCCCTGACACCGGAACCGCAAGGTACGACCGTCGAATCGGGCGGTCACGCCCGATTCGGCCGCGACGTCCTTGCCGCAGACGGCACAGGTCGCCGCCGCCTGCCCCGCCGAATCGATCACGACGATTTCGTGTGCGCTCATGACAAGTGTGTCTCCGTGCGTCATTGGGGCTGCGGGCAGGCAGACGGCCCGAGGCGGTCACGCTGCCACGGGGAGCTGAGAGCGACCTGATCGGCGCCTGAGCGCTGGCCGAGATCCTAGGAACGTCCGCGGGTTTTCCTCAGCCGTCGCTCACCTCCGTCTCACCTCCCGGTCGCACGCTGTCGCGGAGCACCGAAGGAGCCTGTCCGGCCCGTGGCGCGTGCACTGGGGCGTCATGCGGGGGTCTCGCCGGTTGCTGCTACAGTGTCGTAGTACCTGACTCGGGTGCAGACAGCGGAGGTGGATCAGGTGGCCCATCGAGGAGCGACTCGCCGCAGCGGCCCCGGCCGCGGGCGAGCGGGTCATCTGGCGGGTGCCGCACTCGACGCGCCGCGCGTCGCAGATCCCTCCGCGGCTCGATCGCCTTCCCACGTCGCCGAGGGGACCGCGGAGACCGAGCCGCAGGCGCTCGTAGCGACTCACTGGTTCGACTCAGGTTCGAACGGTGAACCATACGCTGCCACCGTCCGGTTCACCGGTCATCGGGCCGGGGTGCGCGGCCGGCCGGGTCCGCGGGACACCTTCGTGCAGGACGAGACGATTGCTCGCGTCGTTCCAGGCAGTGGCCCCGTCTCGATCAGCACCTGGATCTACGGTCTCGAGCCCGGGGAGTGGTCGGTGGCAGCCGAACTCGTCTCGGGGATGACCGCCACCGGGCCGAGCCGGCGGATGCGCCGGGATGGTGCGTCCTCCCCGGCCCTCCAGCCGACGACCTGGTCGTGGCGCCGTTGGGCGCTCGCGCCAAACCCCTCCCCGCTGTTCAGAACACGCTGGGCGCTCACGGCCCCGCTCGCCCGCATCCCGGCGGTGCTGCCGGGGAGCCTGCCGGTGCTCGTCGTCGTCGGCGCCCTCGTCGCGCTCATCACCCAGACCGCGATCCTCGCCCATGAGGAAGAACCGGTCGGCCCGTCGCTCCTCGTCTCACTGATGGCGATCGTTGCGGGGCTCGTTGCGGCAAAGTTGTGGTACGCGGTGCTCCATCCGGGCGAGCCGGTCTGGAAGCCCGGCTGGGCGGTCGACGGCTTTCTCATCGTGGCCCCGCTGGCCGCGCTCGGCGGCCTGTTCCTGTCCAACCTGCCGATCGGCGTGTACCTCGACGCGAGCACCCCCGGTCTCTTCGCCGCGGTCGCCCTCGGGCGGGTCGGCTGCTTTTTCACCGGCTGCTGCGCGGGGCGCTGCACGAACGCGCGGTGGGGGGTGTGGTCCTCGGACCGGCGCGTCGGCGCCCGCAGGATCCCGACCCAGTTGCTCGAATCGGCTACCGGCCTCGTGCTCGCGGTCGTCACGCTGCCCCTCGTGCTGCTCCACCCGCCCCTCCACGGCCTCGTGTTCGTGGGCGCCTTCGCGATCTACGCGCTGGTCCGGCAGGTGCTCCTGCGCCTGCGCGCCGAGCAGCGGGCGTCCCGCCGCAGCCTGCCGCTCACGGCCGCCGCGGCGGCCACGATCCTCCTCGCGGTATCCGCGACGCTCGTCGCGTTCCCACGTCATCCCCCCTCCATGGTGCCGCCGGGCGCCCAGATCGTCGAGGACGGCACCAGCCGCTGACCTCGAACCCTTCGCGCCCGCGGCGCGGTTGCCCTGCGCCGCGACGAGCGACCGGCCAGGGGAGGGCCGGTTCGCCGCCCCCCGGGTCGCCTCCACGACCGTCGCGGTCCCCTTCACAGCCTCCTGTCAGTTCGCCATCACGTGGATCTCAGCGCGAGTCGCGATGCTGGTGATGACAGCAGGACAGGAGGTCCTCGACGATGCACACGAACATCCATCCCCCGTATCGCGAGTGGAGCCGCTACCAGTGGGCGGGCGTCAACCCGGTTCCCGACGAGCCCGACGTGGCGCGCTGGAACCTGGCGCAGTGGCAGGGGGATCAGGGCGCGGGCGGTCCCGTCCCGCGCGTCGATCCGGCAACCCTGCCCGCTGGGGACGGCGGGTACAGCGGCTTTGGCCACAATCCTGGAGGAGGCAGCCGCTGGGCGCTGGGATACGGCCACTGATCCCCCGCCGACTCGCACGCCGGGCCTCGAAGTCGAGGCCCGGCGTTCCTGTGTGCGCCGCACGGCAGCGATGGTTCTGAACGGCGTCGTCCACGCTTCTCACGCGGGTCGCCCACCCGATCGGCTCGCGGTGCACCCGGTTTCACCGCGTTCGACGGATCCCGGAGCCGGTCAGCGCGTCAGCACGAGGAAGCCCGCCGCCATCGCGATGAGCCCGATGGCGATGCCCAGGGCGTAGTTCTGGACGCGGCCCGTCTGGAGGCGGCGGAGCCGCATGCCGCTGGCCGTCGTGAGTCTCGCGACACCGTTGACCGCGCCGTCGACCACGTGTACGTCGAACCACCAGGCTCCGCGCGCGGCGCGGCCGCCGATCACGAAGAAGACACCACGATACAGGTCGTCGACCCACCACTTGTGGAGGGAAGCGGCATAGAGCGGGAGCAGGCGCCGGGTCGTGCGCTCGACGAGCGCCGGGCGTGGCTCCACATCTCGGCGCGGCAGCCGCAGGCCGAAGAGGCGGATCGCCATGAGGAGACCGAGCGTGGCCATGGCGACGCTCACGAGCACGAGGGCTCCGTCGACGCCCAGGAGCTGGAATTGTTCCGCGTGCCGCCCCAGCGTGGCCTCGGCCGGCGCGAAGAGCGGGTCCAGCCACCGGTGGATGAGCCCCGCATCGGGGGGCCAGCCGACCGCGAGGCCGAGCACGGCGGCCCCAGCCGCCAGCAGGACCAGCGGGGTCCACATGGTCGAGGGCGACTCGTGCGGGTGGACACCGTCTGGGACGGGGCTTGGACCGTAGAACGTCTTGCCCATGAGCCGGAACATGTAGAAGGCGGTCATGCCAGCCACAAGCACGCCGATCACCCAGACCGCGTAGAAGCCGTTCCGGAAACTTGCGCCCAGGATCTCGTCCTTGCTGAAGAACGGGACGAGCGGCGGCAGGCCGGCCATGGCGAGCGCGCCGACCAGCATGGTCGCGTGCGTGATGGGCATCTTCCGCCACAGCCCGCCCATCCTGTTCATGTCCTGCTCGTCGTGGACGCCGTGGATCACGGAACCAGAATCGAGGAACAGCAGGCCCTTCGTGAAGCCCTGGGCGAGCAGGTGGAAGATCGCCGCCGTGTACGCCCCCACGCCGAGCGCCGCGAACATGTAGCCGAGCTGGGAGAGCGTCGAGTACGCGAGCACGCGCTTGATGTCGGTCTGCGTCAGTGCGATCGAGGCGGCCAGCAGCGCGGTGAACGTTCCGATCGCGGCCACCACGACCATGGCCGTCGAGGAGAGCGCGAAGATCGGGTTCGCCCGCGCGACCAGGTAGACCCCGGCGTTCACCATGGTCGCCGCGTGGATCAGCGCGGAGACCGGCGTAGGGCCCTCCATCGCGTCTGGCAGCCAGACGTGCAGCGGAAACTGGGCGCTCTTGCCGACCGCGCCACAGAAGAGCAGCAGCGCGATGCCGGTGACCTGCCATGACTGGACCTGGCCCGCGGCCAGCATCTGGGGGAGCCTGGTGAACACGTCGGAGAAGTTCAGCGAGCCGACGGTGGTCGCGATGGCCCAGATCCCGACGCTGAACCCGACGTCGCCCACGCGGTTGACGAGGAACGCCTTCTTGGCCGCGAGGGCCGCGTTCCGGCGGCGGTACCAGAACCCGATCAGCACGTAGCTCGAGAGCCCCACCAGCTCCCAGCCGGCGAAGAGCAGCAGGAAGTTCGCCGCCAGGACGAGCAGCAGCATGCTGAACATGAAGAAGTTCAGGTAGGCGAAGAACCGCCACTTCCCGGGGTCGTGCGCCATGTAGCCGATCGAGTAGACATGGACGAGCATCCCGACCGACGTCACGACGATGAGCAGGACCGCGGTGAGGTTGTCGACGGCGAAGTTCGCGTCGATGCCGAACGGCCGGCCGCCGATTGGCCCCGTAGGGATCCAACGGTAGAGCGTGAACTGCAGACCCGCCGGACCGTACTGACCGCTCAGGGCTCCGAGGGCCACGAGCATGCCGATCGCCCACGTGACGACGACGGCCCCAACCGAGACGACCCAGGAGCGGTCGCCCAGCCGCCGACCGAGCAGCCCGGTCGCCAGGAAGCCCGTCAGGGGCAGGATCAGCAGCAGGAGGACCGGGATCTCGTCCTTCATCCACCCCATCCAATCGAGGTGCGTCGAGCGGGCTCGGTGCAGGCGCGTCCGCGGCGGCACGCGCTAAAGTACTACAGGTGCGTCGTATCACTTCTCGGGGCGGGGCGGCCCTCCGAGGCGACCGCCGTCGTTGGGCGCCGCGAGGGCTGACGCTACCTGTCCCAGCGGAGCGCCCCGAACGGTCTCACCCGGCCTGAGGCGCCCGGCGGGATCGCAAGCGCGGGACGAAGCCCGGCGTCGCGGCCGCGTACTGCTCGTAGGCGGCCCCGAACTCCTTGCGCACCTCGCGCTCCTCGGACCGTGCGAGTCGCGTGTAGGCGAACGCCAGGACGGGGAACATGACGAGCGTGAGGAGCGTCGGCCATTGGAGCAGGAAGCCCGCCATGATGAGGAGGAACCCGACGTACTGGGGATGGCGCACCGCTGCGTAGGGGCCCGTGGTCGCCAGGCGATGCTCCCGCTGGGCCCGCCACAGCACCGGCCAGGCCTTGATCAGCACGATGAAGCCCGCGCCCAGGACGATGTAGCTCGCGAAATGGAAGGGGCTCAGATGCGGGTCCCCCTGCCAGCCGACGAGGTCGTTCAGGAGGTGGCCGCCGGCGTGGGTGGGGACCAGCTCCGGGAATCGCGAGCCCAGGACGCCCGAGAGCAGGTAGATCGTGAGCGGGAACCCGTACATCTCGGTGAAGAGAGCGACGATGAACGCGGAATAGGCGCCCATGACCCGCCAGTCGCGCCCGGAGCGGGGATGGAAGAAGCTCGCGGCGAACAGGATGAACAGGATCGAGTTGAACGCCACCAGGATCCAGAGGCCGCCGCCGAAGTCGTCTCCGCCCATGACTCGTCTCCTCAGCCAAGGTCGATCGAGCCCGACCACCGCGGTCGGCCGTCATGCTCTTCGCCGTCGATGCCCAGCGTCGGGCGCTGGCCTGAGCCGGCGATGAGCCCGGCCTGAAACCTGGAGGAGAACCCGGCCCCCGCAGAGGCTTTCTCGCGCATCATGCGACCGCGACCGCCGCTCAAGCCCCGTGAAGGACGCTCGCCGTGCTCCAGAGCCCCAGGGCGAGCAGGCCGCCCGTGATGGCCCACATGAGCACGCTGCGCCGCCGTGAGTTGGCCAGCCCGCCGAGCACGGACGGGTCGCTCGAGAGCCGGATGAGGAACGTGAGCGGGATCGCGAGCACGACGACGTTGAGGACCATCGCGCCGATCACCACCGCGACGAGGTTCTGCGCGAGCAGCGCGACGAGCGCCGCCGGGACGATCTCGAGCAGGTAGAGGGCGTAGAAGGCGGGTGCACGCCGGAGCGAAAGGTTCAGGCTGTGGGGCCAGCCGAAGAGCTCGCCCCAGGCCCACGCCGAGCTGAGCGAGATGACGATCGCCGCCAGCAGTCCCGACCCGATCATCCCGATCGCGATGAGTGGGCCCCAGCCTTCGCTGACGAGGGCGGTCAGCCCCGACGGCAGTGCGAGCCCGCCAGCGATGATCCATTGGAGCGAGTCTCGCCCGACGGTCATGGCGGCCGCCGCTACGACGATGGCGCCCATGAGCAGCTCGCTCGCGATCGCGCCCACCATCGTCTCCCATCGCGCCGCGCGCAGGTCGTCGACGCGGAGGCCCTTGTCGACCGTCGCGGCCTGCTGGTAGAAGAGCATCCAGGGCATGATCACCGCGCCCACGTTCGCCACCACGAGGTCGGCGTAGCCTGCCCGTCCGAACGGCTGCAGCGGCGACAGCCCGCCGAGTACCGCCCGGGCGTCCGGATGGGCGACGATCGCGAGCCCGACGAACGCGAACAGCCCGAGCGACAGCACGAGCGCCATCCGCTCGAAACGACCGTAGCTGCCCGTCAGCACCGTGACGGCATGGAGGACGAATGCTCCTCCGACCGCCACCGGCGCCGGAATGCCGATCAGGCTCGCCCCCAGCACGATGCCGGCGAACTCGGCGACGTAGGCGAGGAGGTCGATGGCGACCATCGAGCCCACGGCGGCGACGCCCCAGCCCAGGCCGTAGCGGCGGCGGATGAGCTCCGCGTGGCCGAGCCCGGTGCCGATCGCGAGGCGCGCGGTCATCTCCTGCACGAGGTACAGGACCGGGATGAGGAGGAGCAGCGGCAGGAGCATCGCGTAGCCGAAGCGGCTGCCCGCCTGCGCGGCAGTCACGACGCTCGCCGCGTCGACGTCGGCGAGCATGACGATCCAGGCTGGCCCCACGACCCGCAGTACGCGCCGCACGTCCAGGCGCCGCAATCCAACGGCGCCATGGCCCAGGATGGCGCGGGCGGCAGTCGCAGCGGTCATCGGCTCAATCCAGCGAGGTGCATGAGCGGAGTGAACCCGGCGGGCAGCACCGGCGGCGAGGGCCAATAGTCAGGCGGGTCCCGGGATATCCGACCTCTCGGCTCAGGATTCCCACCGGTTCGGGGAGATGACGCCCGCCCCTTACCGGTCGCAGCACCACTCGCTTGCCGGGGACTCGTCGCATCCATACGCGGGTGAGGCGTCCGCACGCAGGTACCGCTCCGGCTCCCGCTCGAACGAGGCGCGGCAGCCGGCGGCCCGGAAGACCAGGGTCATGCCCTCGTAGCGGGTCGCCACTCCCCCTTCTGGCCCGATCGCCCCGTCGCAGACGGGGCAGCGGTGACGGCCCTGGGGGGACTGGGCCGCCACCGCTGTGTGCACGGTGGCCTGTGTCCGAGGCTCCGTGCGCTGGGTCATGCAGCTTCCACGAGCAGCCGCCCGCGCAGCATGCCCATCTCGCAGGTGAACTCGTGCTCCCCCGGTTCGGCCGGCAGGAACTCCACCGGCACCACCTGGCCCTCGGGCAACACGGCGGACTTGCCGAAGTCGGCGAGCACCACCTGCTCCGAGCAGGCGGCCGTCTCCTCGCGGCGGAAGAGAAGGCGAACGGGCCTGCCAGCCGAGACGCGGATCGTGTCTGGGGTGTAGCCGCCCTTGACGAGGACCATCACCTCCTGGTAGCCGTCGGACACGGTAGCCGCGGCCACGCCCTCGACCCGCTTGAACCAGAAGAACCAGGCGACCGCGGCGATTGCGGCAAGGCCGACGAGGGTGACGAGGATGCGATCGGGGGTCATGCGGAGACTCCTGCGAGCCGGAACCGCTTGAGGCGGTTGGCGTTGCTGATGACGGTGACCGAGCTGAACGACATGGCGAGGGCGGCCAGGATCGGCGAGAGCAGGATCCCGGTGAAGGGGTACAGCACGCCGAGCGCGATGGGCAGGCCGAGGCCGTTGTAGACGAAGGCGCCGAAGAGGTTCTGGGTCACGTTGCGCATCGTGGCCCGGCTGATCGCGATCGCCGCGACCACGCCCTGGAGGGATCCGCTGATGAGGGTCACGTCGGACGCCTCGATCGCGACGTCGGTGCCCGTGCCGATGGCGAACCCGACGTTCGCCTGGGCGAGCGCCGGGGCGTCGTTGATCCCGTCGCCGACCATCGCGACCGTGCGACCCTCGAGCTGGAGCTTGCGCACCTCGTGCGCCTTGTCCTGCGGCAGGACCTCGGCGACCACGGTGTCCACGCCGACCTGCCGCGCGATCGCGTCCGCGGTGCGCCGGTTGTCGCCGGTGAGCATGACGACCCGCAGGCCGAGCTTGCGGAGCGCGGCGATCGCCTCGCGCGAGTCGGCCTTGACCGGGTCGGCGATCGCGAGGAGGCCGAGCACCCGTCCGTCCGCGGCCACGAAGACCGGGGTCTTGGCCTCGTCGGCGAGGCGTGCCGCCTCGGCGTCGAAGGCATCGGCCACGATGCCGTCGGCGTCGAGCAGGGCGCGCTTCCCGACGAGCACCGCCCGCCCACCGATCGTGGCCCGAATGCCGTGCCCGGCGACCGCCTCGAACGTGGTGAGAGCCTCGGTCTGGAGCCCACGCTCGCGGGCCGCCGTGACGATGGCTGCGGCGAGGGGATGCTCGGAATCGCGTTCGGCGGCCGCCGCGAGGGCGAGCAGCTCGGCGTCAACCGTCCCCGCGCCGGACACGATATCCGTCACGGCCGGCTTGCCGAGGGTGATCGTGCCGGTCTTGTCAAGCACGACCGTGTCGAGCTTCTTGGCCGCCTGGAGCGCGTCGCCGGAGCGGATGAGGATGCCGTGGGAGGCGGCCAGCCCGACGCCCGTGGTGAGCGACATCGGCGTGGCCATGCCGAGCGCGCAGGGGCAGGCGATGATGAGCGTCGTGACGCTGACCACGACTGCGTAGGCGAACGCGGGCGACGGCCCGAAGTCGTACCAGACCACGAACCCGAGGATCGACGCGATGACCACCATGGGCGTGAAGTAGCCCGACACGACGTCGACGATCCGCTGGATGGGGACCTTGGACGCCTGGGCGTCGCCCACCATGCGGACGATCGTCGCGAGCGCTGTATCGGCTCCCACCTTCGTCGCCCGGAAACGCAGCGCACCGGTGCCATTGATCGTGGCCCCGATGACCTCATCGCCGGGGGTCTTCGCCACCGGCATCGATTCGCCGGTGATCATGGATTCGTCGATCGCGCTGGCCCCCTCGAGGACGATCCCGTCGACCGGAACCTTTGCCCCGGGGCGGACGACCACGATGTCGCCCACGATCACGTCCTCGATCGGGATCTCACGTTCCTCGCCGTCGCGCACGACGCGCGCGGTCTTCGGCGCCAGGCCGATGAGCTTCTCGATCGCCTCCGACGTGCGTCCGCGTGCCTTCACCTCCATCGCCATTCCGAGCACGACAAGGGCGGTGACGACGACCGTCACGTCGTAGTAGACGTCGGTCATGGCCTTCGACGGGAAGAGCTGGGGGAACAGGAGGGCGACCGTGGAGTAGATCCAGGCGGTGCCGGTCCCGATCGCGATGAGCGTGTGCATGTTCGCCGAGCGGTGCCTGAGCCCCTCCCAGGCGCCGGTGAAGAACTGGTTGCCCGAATAGGCGATGACGGCGAACGAGCCGACGCCCATGAGCGCCCAGAGGTACCAGAGCTGCTGGCTGCCCATCGGGAACAGGTCGCGCAGCCCGGGGATGAGCCAGGGGTAGGAGAGCACCATGGTGGGAGCGCCGATCGCGGCGCCGAACCACCACTTGCGCATGAGGGCTCGGTACTCGGCCTGGCGCTCGGCCTGGCGTGCTTCTGCGGCGCCGGCCGGGGCGGTGGAATCGGCGACGGCCGTGGAGGGCGGATCCGCGGCCGTGGCGCCGTCGGCGCTGGCAGCGATCTCGTGCTGGCCGACGCCGCGTGGGGCGGCGACGAGGCCTAAAGTAGAGTGATCGGTCATGGTGTATGCGCTCCGTGCGCTCCTGACAAGACTGGCGGGCCGACGCGGCTCGATGCCCCGTCGACCCAGTCGTCAGGATCCCGCCCGAACCTGAGAGAGGCGTGACGCGTCGCTGAGACGTTGCGGAGAAGACGCCGGATCTGGGCAGGCGGGCCGCCGGCCAAAGGCGAGGCCAGGGAATGGGCGATCGCCTGGGGCACTCCGCTGCGGGGCGCGACCCGGTGATCAGTCGCCTTCCGAACCCACGTGCACATGGCCCGCCTGGGCAGCGTGGGGGCGCGCCCCGTCCTGCTGCGGGCCGGCGGGCTCGGGGTCGCCATCGTGTCCGGCATGGCCGCCGTGGCCCATGAAGAGGTGCATTCCCACGCAACCGAACAGGAGGCCGAACGTGAGAAGCGTCGAGGCGGGCACCCCAGCGGCGAGGAGGAGGCTGGCGATCACGAGTACTCCCGCGGCCAGCCAGACCCGCCGATCGACCCGGGCCGCCGCGAGGATCGCG
>JAJYDP010000122.1 GCA_021777365.1 Chloroflexota bacterium
GGTCGGACCCGTGATGGAGCGCCTGCGCGAGGCGGATGCCCAGCGGCGCATGGCTCTCCGATCCGTCGGGCCGGTGGCGGACCAGGATCGCCTCGGGATCGAGGTTGCCGGCGATGAACGAGCGCCAGCGCGGTGCACGCTCGGCCATCGCGGCGCGCAGGGCCGCCACGTCCATCTCGGACGCATCGATGGGCGCCGTGCCGCCCTGGGTCACGACCGCCAGGTAGGACGCGTCGGAGGCCACCAGGTGGCGCAGGGTGTCGAGGATGGAGCCGTAGGTCCCGGGCACGCTCGCGGCGAGCTGTCGCTCGTCGAGCTCGGTGCAGGTGTCGAGCAGGCGCAGCGTCGCCCAGACGTGGTGCCCGAACGCGTCGGCCAACAGTGATGGCGTCATCGGCGAACCGTAGCACGAGCTCGCGGGTCGGTCTCCTGCAGCAGTCGCGCCACCCTGCCCCCTGTCGCGGGCCGACAACCGACAGCTGGACTGTGCCATGCACCTGGTCGCCTTCGAGCAGCGCCGCCTGGATACCGCGGCGCCCTCTCGACCCGCCCGCCCACGGGGCCGCAGGTCCGCGGCCGCCCCCCTCGCGCCGGTAAGCGGCGGTCGAGGATGGGGCGCGACGATGCGCGCCATGGCCGCCCTGCTCGACCTGCTGCTGCCCCCGCGCTGCCCCGGCTGCGGACGGGAGGGCGCCCCGATCTGCGCCGACTGCGCCCGGCCCCTCGAGCGCCGCCTCGACGAACCCCCGGGCGCCCCGCTCGGCCTCCCGGTCGAGCTCCCCGAGGGACTCGCCCAGCTCGAGTGGTGCGCCGCCTTCACCGGGTCGGTGCGCGCGGCGCTCCTGGCGCTCAAATACGACGGGGACCGGCGGGTGGCGGAGCCGCTTGGCCGCGCGGCCGCCCGGCGCTGGCGCCGGGCGGGGATGGGCGGTGAGGTGCTGGTGCCGGTCCCGGTCCACGCCGCGCGCCTGCGGGAGCGCGGCTACGACCAGGCGGAGCTCCTCGCGGCCGCGGCGGCTCGCGAGCTCGGGATGCCCGTGGTCCCGGCACTCCGGCGCGCCGAGGCCACCGCGGCGCAGTACCGGCTGGGCCGGGCGAGCCGGGCGGCCAACGTGGGCCACGCCTTCGCCTGCCGGCCGGAGCACCGCAGGGCGATCCGGGAACGGCACGTGGTGCTGGTCGACGACATCGTCACCACGGGGGCGACCCTCAGCGCCTGCGCGGCCACCCTGCTGGCGTCGGGTGCGCGGCTCGTCTCCGGGCTGACCGTCGCGCGGGAGCGGTGAGCGGCGCCGCCACGGCCGATGGGCTTCCGCTCCGGTGACCGTTGGGGGTATCGGAGGGGCGGGGTCCGGGCAGTAGAATCGCGGCAAGGAGGTCAGCCGTGCGCACGACCGTCAAAGGCAAGAACCTCGACGTCTCCGACCGCGACCGCCAGTACGCCGAACAGAAGACGCAGCGGCTCGCCCGCATCCTCGATGACCGCAGCGAGGTCATCGTGGAGTACTCGGTCGAGCACAACCGCAGCGCCGACCAACGGCACATCGCGGAGCTGACGTTGCTGCTTGACGGCAAACCGGTCCGGGGGGTTGGGCGCGCGTCCTCCTTCCGGGCCGCGATGGACACGGTGGTCGACAAGGTCGAGAACCTCGCGGTCGAGCACAAGGAACGACCGCGCACCCGGGCCCGCTCGGCAGAGGCCAAGACCGTCCTGCGCTCGATCGCCGAAGGATCGGCGCCGCCCGCGGAGCGCGAGGGCGGCCCCTCGGTCGTGAAGGTGAAGCGCTTCGCCATCGAGCCGATGTTCGAGGAGGACGCGGTGGCGCGGATGGAGGAGCTGGGCCACAGCTTCTTCCTCTTCGTCAACGCCGAGAACGAGCGCCTGGCTCTCCTCTACCGGCGGCGCGACGGCGACTACGGGATGATCGAGCCCACCATCGGGGGGGCCTACACGCCCGGACGCAAGTCGTAGCCGCGTCGAGGGGCAGCGCGCCGAGCTTCGCCGGGCCGGGGGCACCCGAGCGGACGGGGTCTACTCGCCGGACCCGGGCTGCGCACCTGCTTGGGCCCGCCGATAGACGCCCGCCTGCCGGGTCAGCAGTCCGCGAGCAGGTATCGCAGGACCACGTCCTTCTTGCGCTGCTGGGCCGGGATCGTGGCCAGGCGCCCGTCGCGCAGGAGGCGCGCAGGACCCGTGCCTCGTACGCGATGTCGTCGGCCCCGGGGCCGGTCACGCGTTCAGCTCGGCCAGGACTGGCGCGGCGCCAGGCGGTATTCGCCGGCGTCGCGCGTCAGGATCCCGACGGCGGTGAGGGCGTGCCGCAGCGCCGGGGGATCGTCGACCATCGTTGCGAGCCGCGCGTTGACCTTGCGCTTGGGGTAGCGCACGCCCGGCTCGAGGACTGCACCGGCGAGGTAGCGCAGGAGCACCAGGCGGGCCCGCTCGTCGACCGGCATGCGCACCACCCGGCCGTCCCTCAGGCAGTCGCCCAGGACCTTCGCCTCGTGCGCCGGACGGAGGATGCCGTCGGGTCCGGGAAGCATGGCCGGCTCGGCCGTGCCGAGGCGGCCCGCCGCCTCCAGCTGCCGGGCGATCTCGGCCAGGCGGCCGTCGACCAGCGCGTACTCGACGTAGGGACGCCGCTCGCGCGAGTCGACCAAACCGGCCTCGCGCAGCCGGGCCAGGTGGTGCACCGCCGTGGCCGGCGTCAGCCCCAGCGCGTCCGCCAGCTCGGTCACGACCATGGGCCGCTCGGCGAGAAGGACGATGATGCGCAGGCGCGAGGCGTCGGAGAGGGCCTTGAGCGTCGCGAGCAGGTCCGTGTCCACGTCCGGCGACCTCCAGCTCGGGTCCAGTTCATCGGCAGTCTAATCCAGTGCGTCGTTGCGTTTCGATGGCGATCGAATCGGGGCGGTTGGGGACCTCCAAGACGCCGGTGGGCGACGCTCCGATGGCAACGGGCCAACGGTAACGGCGCATGGGTAGCCGGGCCATCCCCAGGGCCCCGTAGCCGCCCTCGCGATCGCGGCGCCCTCCGCTACCATCGGGCCATGGATCCGGACCTCCGCAGCGCGCTCGGCGGCCGGCGCGTGGGCGTGCACCTGCCGCTCGCGGGCGGCATGGTCAAGGCCGTCGACCGCGCGATCGCCATCGGCGCCACCTGCCTGCAGGTCTTCGCCGACAACCCGAGCGCGTGGCGCCGCCGTGCCGTCCCGCCTGCCGAGCTGCCGGCCTTCCGCGCCCGCCTGGTTGCGGACGACATCCTGCCGCTCGCCGTCCACGGCCCCTACCTGCTGAACCTGGCGGCCTCGGACGAGACGATCCGGGAACGGACCGTCGCGACGCTTGCCGCGGACCTGCGGACCGCGGCGGCCTGGGGCACCCCGTTCCTCAACGTGCACATCGGGTCCCACCGGGGACACGGCACCGAGATCGGGGTGGCCCGCATCGCCGAGTCGGTGCGACGGGCGCTCGCCGAGGTGCCGGCGGAACCGGGCTCGCCCCGGCTCGTGCTGGAGAATTCCGCCGGCGGCGGAGACGGCCTCGGCGGCACGGTCGAGGAGCTGGCCGCGATCCAGGAGGCGATCGCCGCGACCGGTGCCGACGTCGGCCGCGTGGCCTTCTGCCTCGACACGGCGCACGCCTGGGGCGCCGGCTATGAGATCTCGCGGCCCGAGGAGGTCGACCGGCTGCTGGCCGCGCTGGCGCGGGCGCTCGGCGCCCGACGGATCGTGATGGTCCACCTCAACGACTCGAAGGCTGCGCTCGGCTCGCACGTCGACCGCCACGAGCACATCGGCGCGGGCGCCATCGGCCCCGACGGGCTGCGCGCGATCCTCCTCCACCCGGACCTCTCCGGCGTCCCCTTCTACCTCGAGACGCCGGGCATGGACGAGGGGTTCGACGCGGTGAACATGGCACGCGTGCGGGCGCTCCTGGCCGGGACGCCGCTGCCCGACCTGCCAGGGCCCGTCGAACCGGCGCGGCGGCCGCGCGGCCGCCCCCGGGAGACGGCCGCCGCGGTGCCCCCCGAGCCGCCGGAGGCGGCTGCCGGCACGCGGCGCCGGCGGCGCGGACCCGCGACCTGACAGCCGACCTTGCAGATCGGCACGCCCGACCGGGTGCCCGGGCACGGTACCAACGGGCCATACCGGTGCGCGCAGGCGACGGCGATCATGCCGCCATGAGCGTGCAGGATCCCCGCGGATTCAACGAATGGCTCCGCGCCCAGCTGAAGGCGAAGCGGATGTCGCAGCGCCAGCTCGCCCAGCAGGCCGGCGTGGACCACTCCACGATCTCGCGGCTCATCCGCGGCGATCGCACGCCGTCCCTGGGCACCGCCACCAAGCTCGCGCGCGGGCTCCGGGAGATCCGCGACGACGCCGACTCCCCCGCCTACTTCGGCCAGGTGAACGGCACGAACACGAACCCCACGGCCCGCGTGGAGTACGCGCTGCGGGCCGACGATCTCCTCTCGGACGTCCACGTGCGGCAGATCATGGACTTCTACCTCACCGTGCGTGCCCGGCGGATGAACGGCGGGAACGACAACGACCACGCGCTGCGGGCATCCATGCTCATGCGGCCGGCCGGCCAGAGCTCGGCCGGCGCGCTGAGCGCCAGACGGGCACCGCAGCGCTCCTGACGAGCACACGGCAGGTCCGGGTTCCTCCTCCCCCGGCCGTCGACTCCCTCGGATGCCGGCCCTCCCGAGCGGGCCGGCATCCGGCATTTCCGGGAAGGTGCGCGATCGCCGCCGAACTCGCCCGCACCCCGGAGCCGGGCCCGCGCGGGCCGACCGCGGCGGGCGTCGACCGTCAGGCGCTCGGCTCTCCGTCGGCGGCCGGCGAGGGCAGCCCGTTCGTCGCGCTGGACGCCGGGTCCAGGGTCCGCCCCTTGGTCTTGGGCGAGAGCACGTAGACCACGCTGCCCAGCGCGATCACGGAGAGGACGCTGATCGCCCGGTCCACCACCGTGATGGCGAGCGCCTCGTTGGAGGGGACGCCGTAGACGGCGGTGAGGAGGCCCACCACGGCCCCCTCGACGAAGCCCAGGCCCGCGGGGGTGAGGGGAATCGCCGTCAGCAGCGAGGCCGCCAGCGCCACGAACGCGGCGCCGCTCATCCCGAGCCGCACGTCGGGGAACCCGAGGGCCAGCACGACCAGGTAGAGGCGGGCCGCCTCGGTGGCCCAGATCAGGCCCGTCAGGATCCCGAGCACCGGCACCTGCCGGGTCCCGATCCCGAAGACGCCTTCCTCGAACCGCTCGTAGAGCGAGACCACCCGGGCGGGCACCGGGAAGACGGTGAGCAGCCGGCGGCCGAAGTTGCGCAGGGTGAAGAGCCCGACCGCCAGCAGCGCGATCACCACGAAGCCGAGCCCGAAGATGATCTGCACCTCGCGGGGCATCCCCGCCCGGAAGCTCCAGAGCCCCGCCGCCAGGCCGAGCAGGACGATCGCGAAGAGGTCGAAGATCCGCTCGATGAAGATCGTGCCCAGGGTGCGGCTCAGCGAGACCAGGAAGTTGAGGCGCAGCAGCCAGCCCCGGTAGATGTCCCCGAGCTTGGCGGGGACCACGCAGTTGACCAGCCAGCTGATGTAGATGATCTCGGTCGAGTCGCGGGTGGAGACCTCGGTGGAGGCGGCGCGCAGGATCAGCCGCCAGCGCAGGCCGCGCAGGGGGAACCCCGCGTAGTAGACCGCGAGCGCGGCCAGCAGCAGCCAGGGGTTGGCGCCCAGGATCAGGCCGGGCAGTTTGTCGAGCTTGAACCCGGGCAGGCTGACCGCCAGCAGGACCAGCACCAGGACCGGCACCAGGATCGAGACCAGGGTGCGCGGCTGGCGCAGCCGGCGGCCGAGCGAGATCTGCTCCGCCGAGACGTCCGGCACGGCGGGCACCAATGGCGTCGCCTCGCCGCCGGACCGCGCCCCCCGGGACGGGCCGCCGCTCATGTCAGCGCCTCCCGGCGGTTGCCGCGCAGGCGCTGCACCGTCTTGGCGATCGGCATGAAGCCGCGCAGCAGGCGCGACGAGTGCTGCGTCACAAGGGCCGACCCCTCGAGCTGCGCCAGCGCACGGCGCAGGTCCTCGGCGCAGGTGATGGGCCCGGGCAGGACCGTGTAGGCGACACCCACCTCGAGCAGGGTGTGGGCGTCCGACGAGGCCACCCCGGGCACGCCGTGGGCGTGGGCGAACTCGGCGGCCCGGATGTTGGCGTCGCCGAACGGCACCCGCGCGTTGAAGGCCTCGATGTAGTCCACCAGCGGCGCCAGGCGCTCCAGGCGTTCGGCCCCCTCCTTCGCGGCCGAGCCGCGGAAGCGGTCGAACGGGTGGGGGACGCCGGCCAACCCGCCCTGGGCGTGGATCCGCTCGATCGTCTCCGGGCCGGGCAGCCCGGGCGGCACGCGCTCCTCGATGAAGAGGGCGATCAGGTCGCCGTCAGCCGAGCGGACCTCCTCGCCCACGATCACGGTGAGCCCCTCGGGGGCCCGCTCGCGCGCGTGGAGCGCGCCGTCGACGTGCTCGTGGTCCGTGATGGCGAGGTGCGTGATGCCGCGCGCCACCGCCCGCTGCATCGCCGCCTCCGGATCGCTCAGCGAATCGAACGAGCGGTTGGTGTGGCAGTGCAGGTCGGCGAAGCAGCGATCCGACGTGAGCGGCCGGTCGCCCATCACGGGCTCCTAGACCTGCTGGACGAGCGACTTCTTGAAGAAGTCGAAGTGCTCGAGGGCGAGGCCGGTTCCCAGCGCGACACAGTTGAGCGGGTTCTCCGCCACGTGGCAGGGGACGCCGGTGACCTGGGTGAGCAGCTTGTCGATGTTGCGCAGCAGCGCGCCGCCCCCGGACATCACCATCCCCTTGTCGATGATGTCGCTGGAGAGCTCCGGCGGCGTCTCCTCCAGGACCTGGCGCACGGCCGCCACCACCTGCTGGAGCGGCTGCTCGATCGCCTCCATCGCCTCGGAGCTGGTGAAGGGAATGGTGCGCGGCAGGCCGGCGATCAGGTCCCGGCCCCGGACCTCCATGGTCATCTCGCGGTCGAGCGGCAGGGCGGTGCCGATCTGGATCTTGACCTCCTCCGCGGTCCGCTCGCCGACCATCAGGTTGTACTTCTTGCGGATGTAGTTGCCGATCGCGTCGTCGAAGCGGTTGCCGCCCACCCGCAGGCTGGTGCTCACCACGATCCCGCCCAGGGCGATGACCGCGATCTCGGTGGTGCCGCCCCCGATGTCGATGACCATGTTCCCCGACGGCCCGCTGATGGGGACGCTGGCGCCGATGGCGGCCGCCAGCGGCTCCTCGATCAGGTACGCCTCGCGGGCACCGGCCTTCAGGGCCGCGTCGCGCACGGCGCGCTTCTCGACGCTGGTCACCCCCGAGGGGACGCTGATCATCACGTCGGGCTTCAGCATGGTGCGCCCCGCCTTGCGGATGAAGTAGCGCAGCATGGCCTCGGTGATGACGTAGTCGGCGATCACCCCATCCTTCATGGGGCGGATCGCCTGGATGTTGTTGGGCGTGCGGCCGATCATCTCCCGGGCCTCCTCGCCGACGGCGACGATGTGGTTCTCGTCGCTGACGGCCACGACGGAGGGTTCCTGGAGGACGATCCCCCTGCCCTTGACGTAGACGAGCACGTTGGCCGTGCCCAGGTCGATGCCGATCTTCATGCGGTGGCGATGACGGTCCCTTCTGCGAGGCGCTCGATGCGGGCACCCAGGCCCACGAACTTGCCCTCGATGTTCTCATAGCCGCGGTGGACATGGTGCGCGCCGCGGATGGTGGTCGTGCCGTCGGCCGCGAGCGCGGCCAGGATGAGCGAGGCACCCGCCCGCAGGTCGCCGATCTCCACGGTGGTGCCGTGGAGGCGCGACGCGCCGCGGATGACGGCGTGGTGGCCGTCCTGGACCTGCAGGTCCGCGCCCATGCGGGCCAGCTCGCCCAGCCACTCCAGGCGGTCCTCGAAGATGGTCTCATGCACCCGGCTGGTCCCGCGGGCCTGGGTCAGCAGGATACAGGTGGGCGGCTGCAGGTCGGTGGCGAAGCCCGGGTACGGGGCGGTGACCACGTCGGCCGCGCGGTACGCGCCGCTGCCGCGGGGTGCCCCGCGCACCTCGATCGTGTCGCGTCCGCAGGCGACCTGCACGCCCATCTGCATGACCACCTCGAGGAAGGCGCCCAGGTGGTCGCACGGCGCGCCCCGCAGGGTCACCTCGCCGCCCGTGATGGCCGCGGCGACCACGAACGTCCCGGCCTCGATGCGGTCCGGGACCACGCCGTGCTCGGCGCCCCGCAGCCGGCGCCGGCCCTGCACCTCGATCGTGTCGGGGGCGGTGCGCTCGATCTCCGCACCCATCTTCTGGAGCATCGCGATCAGGTCGTCCACCTCGGGCTCCTGGGCCGCGGGGCGGATCACGGTGCGGCCCTCGGCCAGGGTCGCGGCCAGCATGGCGTTCTCGGTCCCCATCACGGTGACGTTGGGGAAGCGGATCTCCGCGCCGCGCAGGCGCCCGGGTGCCCTGGCGAAGTAGTAGCCGTTGCGGTAGTCGATCTCCGCCCCCATCGCGCGCATCGCGTCCACGTGGAGGTTGACCGGCCGCCGCCCGATCCGGTCGCCGCCCGGGTTGCTCATGATGACCTGCCCGAAGCGGGCCAGGAGCGGGCCCAGCAGGATGAAGCTGGCGCGCATCTTGGCCGCCGCCTCCAGCGGGACGAAGAGCCAGTCCACGTCTCCCGAGGCGACCTCGTAGACGTTGGGGGCCGGGTGGTCCACCACCACGCCCAGGTCCCGCAGCGTCTCCACCATGACGCGCACGTCCTCGATCTCGGGGACGTTGGTGAAGCGGCACCGCTCGCCGGTGAGGGTGGCCGCCGCGAGCAGCTTCAGTGCGGCGTTCTTGGCCCCGCTGATGACCACCTCGCCGCGCAGCGCCGTGCCGCCCTCCACGCGGAAGACCTCGTGCTCGACGGGCGGGGGCTCGTACTCCCAGTGGAAGAGCCGGCCTCCGGTCACGATCGGCTACCCGTGATGGCGCGGGCCCTCCCGCCGGTGCCGCTCCGCGACCCGGATGCGCAGCAGCGCCTTCTGCAGCCCGGCCCGGGCCCGGGCGAGGTCGGCGGGCTCCAGGTACGTGGCCTCGAGCGTGCGCTCCGCTTCCTCGCGTGCGTGGCGGGCGCGCTCGAGGTCGATCTCGGATCCCAGCTCGGCGGTCTCCGCCATGACCACCACGCGATCCGGGCGCACCTGGAGGAAGCCGCCGGCGATGGCGAAGGCGTCCACCTCGCCGCCCTTGCGGATGCGCAGCTCTCCCAGGCCCAGCGTGGTCAGCAGCGGCGCGTGGTGGGGCAGAATGCCGAGCTCGCCCTCCACCCCGGGGCACACCACCTCGTCGACGTCGTCGGAGAAGGCGAGCCGCTCGGGGGTCACGATGTCGAGCCGGATGGGCATCAGCGCGCCTCCCGTACCACTGCCGGGTACAGGGTAGTCGCTGCGCGGCCCCGCCGTGACAGGATCACTTCATCTTCTCGGCGTTGGCCCGGACGTCGTCGATGGTGCCGGCGAGGAAGAACGCCTGCTCGGGCAGGTCGTCCGCCTTGCCCTCCAGGATCTCCTTGAAGGACGCCACGCTGTCGCGGATCGGGACGTACTTGCCGGCGCGCCCGGTGAAGACCTCGGCCACGAACATGGGCTGGCTCATGAACCGCTGCAGGCGCCGCGCCCGGGCGACCGTGGCCTTGTCCTCCTCGGAGAGCTCGTCCATCCCCAGGATCGCGATGATGTCCTGCAGGTCGCGGTACTTCTGCAGCACGCGCTGCACCTCGCGCGCCACGTCGTAGTGCTCCTGCCCCACCACCAGCGGGTCGAGGATCCGCGAGGTGGAGGAGAGCGGGTCCACGGCGGGATAGATGCCCAGCTCGGTCAGGTAGCGCTCCAGGCGGATGGTCGAGTCCAGGTGACCGAAGGCGGTGGCCGGGGCCGGGTCGGTGTAGTCGTCGGCCGGGACGTAGACCGCCTGCAGCGAGGTGATGGAGCCGGTCTTGGTGGAGGTGATGCGCTCCTGGAGGCCCGCCATCTCGGTGGCCAGGTTGGGCTGGTAGCCCACCGCGGAGGGCATCCGGCCGAGCAGCGCAGAGACCTCCGAGCCGGCCTGGGTGAAACGGAAGATGTTGTCGATGAAGAGGAGGACGTCGCGGCCCTCGCGGTCGCGGAAGTACTCCGCCATGGTGAGCGCGGTCAGGCCCACCCGCAGGCGCGCGCCGGGGGGCTCGTTCATCTGGCCGAAGACCATCACGGTCTTGTCGATGACGCCCGACTCGGTCATCTCGTGGAGCAGGTCGTTGCCCTCGCGGGAGCGCTCGCCGACCCCGGCGAAGACGGAGTAGCCGGAGTGCTCGGCGGCCACGTTCCGGATCAGCTCCTGGATGATGACCGTCTTGCCCACGCCCGCGCCGCCGAAGATCCCCACCTTGCCGCCCTTGGGGAACGGGGCGATCAGGTCGATGACCTTGATGCCGGTCTCGAAGACCTCGGTGGCGGTCGCCTGCTGGTCGAACGCCGGGGCGGGGCGGTGGATGGGATCCCGCTGGACCTCGCCCAGCGCGCCCTTCTCGTCGATGGGGAGCCCGAGCACGTTGAAGACACGGCCGAGGGTCTGCGCGCCCACCGGGACGCTGATCGCCGCGCCCTGGTCG
>JAJYDP010000123.1 GCA_021777365.1 Chloroflexota bacterium
TTACCGAGCGCTCGCCCGGGATCCCCCGCGCCGCGATCGCATCGAGCAGGCCCAGGTAGTGCTGCGCCGTCGCGTCCGCCTCCTCGATCCGCACCACGTTCTCGCCGAGGCGGGTGAAGAGGCTGCCGATCCGCTGGTCGCGGAACGCCTCGGCCTGGGCCAGCGCCGCCTCTGGCTCCTCGCCGGGCATGAAGCGGCGCACCGCGCGCCGGGCGAACGGCAGCCGCGGGATCCGTTCGCGGAGCCAGGTGCTGCGGGCCATCCAGAGCAGCAGGGTGCGCATGTCTCCTCCTCGGCGGAGTGGGTCGCCAGCGCTGCGCATGGATCCCGCGTTTCAGCGGGTCCTGCACAGCATGTCAGCCAGCCGCGAGCGTCCCGCGCCGATGCGACTCTGCGGGTCCACCATCAACGCGGCCCTCCGAATCCTTGACGACAACCCCAGCCTGCACCACGAGGGGAATAGACGCCGGATCGGCAAGCAGCTCGATGTGATCGAGCGGCTCCCCGGCAACCAGGATCAAGTCCGCATCTCTGCCTGGCTGGACTGTCCCGATCCGATCGTTAAGGTTGAAGAGGGCGGAGTTCGTGCTGGTCGCGCTCAAGATCGCCTTGTGGGCTCCCAGGATGCGGGCCTTCAGGACGATCTCCTCACCGCGCCGGCCCTGCCATGGCCCCACCACGTCCGAACCCGATCCAATAGCAACGCCGGCCTCCTCTGCGATCCGCACGCTCTCGGAGGCGTGGTCCGCGATAGAGCGCAGGCGCACCACCTTCTCGGGCGCCAAACTCCAACGCTCTGGATACGTGGCGAGCATCTCGAGTGCCTGGAGGGTCGGCACCATGAAGGCACCGCTGTCGGCCATCCGTCGTGCGGTTTCAGGGCTGAGCACCGATGCATGCTCGATCGATCGGACGCCCGCCTCGAGCGCGACCTCGACAGCCTGTGACGTGTGACAGTGGGCGAGCACATACGTGCCCCAGCTGTGCGCCACCTCCACGGCGGCCGCGATCTCGTCCCGGCTGAACTGCAGGCTGTCGAATGGATCGGTAGGCGACACGATCCCGCCGGAGGCAAGCAGCTTGATCTGGGTGGCCCCCTTGCGCAGCTGCTCACGAGCGACGCGTCGCACCTCGTCCACCCCGTCAACGATCTCGGCTCGCGCCACAAGACCCGGAATCGATGCCCGTGGGGGTCGGAAACCCCGATTCGCGCTCGGACCGCCCCGGTACGATCGGCCGATGCTGTCTCTCCTCTACCTCGTCGTCCGTACCCTCGTCCGTCTCCTCGTCAGCGCTGGACCGCCTGGTCGAGCCGACGGATCCAAGGACCTCGAGATCCTCGTTCTCCGCCATCAGCTTCGCGTGCTGCAGCGGACGGCCGGCCCACCGAAGCTCCGGGCCATCGACCGGATGCTGCTCGCGGCGGCGAGCCGAGCGATCCCACGCGACCGCTGGGTCGCCTTCCTCGTCACCCCGTCGACGCTCCTCCGCTGGCATCGCGAGCTCGTGCGGTGGAAGTGGACGTACCGCAGGACCAGTCGCCCGGGCCGGCCGCCGATCGAGCCTGAGGTCCGTGCGCTCATCCTCCGGCTGGCCCGGGAGAACCCCCGCTGGGGTTGCGTCCGGATCGAAGGCGAGCTCCGGAAGCTCGGCTTCCGAGTGAGCGCAACGACGATCCGGATCGTGCTCCGGATCGCCCGCCTCGGTCCCGCCCCGCGGCGCACCGGCCCCACCTGGACCGAGTTCCTCCGAGCCCAGGCGGATGGCATCATCGCCTGCGACTTCTTCACCGTCGAGACCGCCTGGCTCCGGACCCTCTACGTCCTCGTGTTCATCGAGCTCGGGAGCCGGCGGATCTGCCTCAGTCCCTCAACGGCTCACCCGGACTCGGCCTGGGTCACCCAGCAGGCGCGCAACCTCGCCCTCGACGCTCGGGTGAGCCCCGTCCGGTTCCTCATCCGGGACCGGGACGCGAAGTTCAGCCGGTCGTTCGACCAGATCATTCGCTCGGAAGGCGCCCGGGTGATCGTGACGCCCATCCAGGCTCCGAACGCCAATGCCCACGCCGAGCGGGTGATCGAGACGATGCGGGCCGAGTGCCTCGACTGGACCCTCGTCCTCGGTCGGCGGCATCTCGATCGCACGCTGCGGACGTATGTCGAGCACTACAACCGGCAGCGCCCGCATCGCGCCCTCGGCCTCGCCCCTCCGCGAGCCGAAGCGCGGGACCCGATCCCCGTCAGTCCGCCGGACGTTCGCCGGCGCGATCTGCTCGGTGGGCTCATCCACGAGTACCACGGCGCCGCCGCATGATCGAATCCGCGTTTCCGACCCCCACGGCTGGGCGTGGCAAGGGCGCGACGGGGCCCTGGGAGGATCGGGGGGCTCGGGGCGGGACGTCAGGCCGTGCTTGGGAAGCAAGCACTCTGCCAACTGAGTTACTCCCGCTCGCAGAGCAGGGGGATTCTACGGGGACGTTCGCGGCAGCGTCAATCGGCGCGATCCGTCCACATCGGCGCGATCCGGCGCGATCCGGCGCGATCCGGTCCTGTGGCGCGATCCGGTTCACGTTCCCTGGCCCCAGGCGCCTGGGAGGGCCGCGCCCGGGCAGTACGACTCGCGCGAGATCTCGGGCGTGACACGGCGCTGGTATCGTCCTCACATGACGCTCGACGTGCGATGGCTGGGACGCGTACCGTACCGGGAGGCCTGGGACCTCCAGCACGGGCTGGTCGTCGACCGCGCCGCCGACCGCGTGCCGGACACACTCCTCCTGCTGGAGCACCCCCGCGTGCTGACGCTCGGCCGTCACGCCAGCGACGAACACGTGATCGTCCCCGTCGATTACCTGGCCGGCATCGGCGTCGAGGTCATCCGCGTCGAACGTGGCGGCGAGGTCACCTATCACGGCCCCGGGCAGCTGGTCGCGTACCCGATCGTGAAGCTCGGCGAGCGGGGTCTCCTGATCCGGCCGTTCGTCCGATTGCTCGAGGCCGCCATGATCGAGACCGCCGCCTCGTACGGAGTCACGGCGGCCCGCCGCGAGGGCTACCCCGGCGCCTGGTGCGACCCCGAGTCCGCTCTGCCCCGGAAGCTCGGAGCCCTGGGAGTCCGGGTCGAGCAGGACGTGAGCTACCACGGCATCGCGCTGAACGTCACGACCGACCTGGACGACTTCGGGCTGATCAACCCGTGCGGGCTGACGTCGATCGGCGTGACGTCCATCGCCCGCGAGCGTGCCTGGCCGCCCGCGCTGAGCGTGCCGTCCACGGAGTCGGTCCGGGTGGCCGCATGGAGGTTCGCCGCGGCATTCCGCCGCCTCATCGAGCCGGCCGGCGCTCGACGTCACGAGACCGGCCGATCGCCGTCAGGGGCCGCGCCTGGCGGAACGGTCGCTGTTGGCGACGCTGCCGCAGTCGGCGGCGCTGCCGCGACGGGTTGACCGATGGCCGGCGGGGTCTTCGAGCTGCGCAGGGATGCCATCACGGGGTGGTGGGTCGCCGTGGTGGTCGACCGGGCATACGAAGCCCCCCGGTTCGCACGGCAGGCCCAGCCGCTCACCGGGCGCGAGTGCCAGAACTGCACCAGCGCGCGCCTGGCGGAGCCGTGGATCCGGACCCTGCGGGCCCACGCGTTCCGCGTCGCCGGCGATGAACGGGGCGCGCGCGACGGCGAGCCGCAGCCCGGGCTCGGGCTCGTGGCGGACGTCGGCGCCTGGCTCACGATCGTCGCGCCGCACGAGCATCACGGCACGCTCGCCACGGAAACGCCTCAGGTCGTCATCCGGATGCTGGAGCTGGCACGGCGCACCATCGCGGACGCCCGGGCGCGCGGCGGGACGGAGTACGTGCAGGTCGTGGAGAACCGCGGCCGCGAGGCCGGGGCGCTGACGAACCATCTCTGCCTCGACGTGTACGACCTTCCCCAGATCCCGCACCGCGTCGGCGAGGAGCTTGGCGGGTCGGCGCGATACGTCATCCGCGAGGGCGTCTGCCCGTACTGCCGGCTGGTGCGCGAGGAGGTCGCGTCGCGCGAGCGCCTCATCTTCGAGGACGCGGCCAGCGTCGCGTTCGCGCCCTACGCGTCCCGTTCGCCATTCGAGCTGTGGGTCGTGCCCCGGCAGCACCAGGCGGACTTCGGGCTGGCCTCGGACGCGCAGCTCACGAGCGCCGCGGAGACGCTGCAGAAGGTGCTGCGGCTGCTCGACGCGCTCGGCGATCCTCCGTACAACCTCGTGCTCCACACCTCGCCGCTCCACCAGCGGGTCGACGAGACGTACCACTGGCACTGGGAGGTCCACCCCCGCCTGCGCGAGATCGGCGGCCTGGAGCTGGGCACCGGCCTGCCGGTGAACCCCGTCAGCCCCGAGCAGGCCGTGGCCGAGCTCCGCGCGCGTGCCGGACTCGATCGGACAGAGTGGCCCCCGTGAGCCGACCGGTCGGCCGGGATGCCGCCCCCGACACGCGCTCCGCGTCACAGCCCACCGCTGTCGACCGTCACATGGCCGCACGGCACGAGACGGTCGCGCATGCCGGATGGGCCGCGATGGCCCCCGGATCGTCGCGTTCGTCCGGCAGGACACTCCGGCAGAGGCAAGGGTGGCATCGATCGACCTGCTGCTCCCGCGATTGGGGGTCGCGGTGAGCACGGAGCGGACGTCCGACCAGGCGTTCATCGAGGGGCTGTTCGCGCAGCACCACGGCGAGATCTATGGCTTCCTCGCCCGGATGGTGCGTGACGACGACCTCGCCGCTGACCTCACCCAGGAGACGTTCGTCAAGGCCTTTCGGGCGCTGAACACGCTCGAGTCACCCGACCGCGCGCGAGCATGGCTCTTCCAGATCGCGAGCCGCACGGCGCTCGACGAGCTTCGCCGGCGCAGGCTCATCCGCTTCGTGCCCTGGTCGGGCGAGTCGCGCGGGACGGCCCCCTCGGCCGAGGAGACCGCGATGCGGTCGCGTCTCTCCGGCGAGATGGCGCGGGCGCTGGCGCGGATCCCAGATCGCCAGCGCGGGGCGCTGATCCTCGCCGAGCTGTACGAGCTGTCAGGAGCCGAGCTCGCCGAGGCGCTGGGGGTGACGCACGTCGCCGCCCGGGCCCTGCTGACCCGCGCGCGCGAGTCGCTCCGGGTGGCCCTCGCAGAGGAGCGGCGGACGTCCGGGGAGGCCCGTCCCGCCCCGGCCGATTCCGCGTCGCCGCGGGTGGAAGGCGCGACCGTGAACCCGGCGCGGCGCTCGGAGGAGCGGCGGTGATCGGGGCAGGGCGGATCGCGGGCCGCACGGGAGGACGCCGATGACGCCCTTCCGCGGGAACCGTCTCAGCCACGCGCGCGCGCACTCGTGGCTCGCCGAGCGGCTCGACGGCCCCCTCCAGCCGGCCCGGGAGGCCACGCTGGCCGCGCACCTGGCGTCCTGTGCCTCCTGCCGGCAGGTCGACGCGGAATACCGGGCGAATCGCGCCGCGATCCGGCTGCTGGCCGGGCCCGTGCCCCCTCGCGATCTGCCCGCGCGGACCCTCGCCGCGCTCGAAGTCGAGGTTCGCCGCGTCCGGCCGCCCAGGGCGGCGCCGGTGCCGCGGCTGCGGGGTGCGAGGCGCGGCAACGGCGTGGCGTTGGGGTCCCTGCTCACCGTCGCGCTGGTCGCGGTCGTGGGCGCGCTGCTGGTGGGCCCGGCCGTCCAGATCCCGGGACCCAACGCGGGCGCCACGCCGTTCGCCATCGCCCCGGTGGAGCTCGCGTTCGTCGGGATCCAGGGCGACGTCGTCCGGCTCTACCGGGCGCGCCTCGATCGCGCCTGCCCTGCGGGCAACATCTCGTGCATGGAGTTCGCTCCCCAGGCGGACCAGGTGGTCGGCCTGCCGCAGACCGCGGCGGTGAGCGGCCTCGCGTTCGACCCGGCGGGCCGGCACGCGGCCATCGCCGCCAGGCCCGGCGCCAGCGCAACGACGACGTACTACGTGGTCGACCTGGGCAGCGGCATCCCCGGGATCACGAACCCGGCGAGCCCGTTCGGATCCGCCGCGGCCGTCACCGATGGGTCCCCCGCGGCGCCGGCCCTGCCGACCGCGACCGTGGCACCGCAGCACTCGCCTGTGCCGGCGGAGAAGGCACGGGCAACGCCGCTCGTACAGAAGAAGACCGTCACCTCCACGCCGCATCCGTCACCGACCGGACGCGCAGAAAAGTCGCCCGGCGCCGCGGTCGGCGCGACGCGGCGCCCCGCCGCATCACCGTCGCCCACGGCATCCTCCGCGGGTGCTGCATCCGCGCCGGCCGCGTCCGGCATCCATCCATCGGGCGCCCCCGGCGCGGTGTTGACCTCTTCGGGTTCCCTGTCGGGTCCGATCGGGATCGCGACCCTTCCGCCGGTGCTCGCCCAGCCGATCCTGCAGGATGTGATCCCCACCGGCGCGTCGCCGGCCTGGTCCCCGGACGGCACCACCCTGGCGTTCAGCGCGATGCCGGCCGACGGCGCGTGGGGGTCGGACATCTACACGTGGCACCCGGGCGACCAGTGGGCGATCCCGATCACCACCGACCACGCCTCGTCGTTCGCGTCGTGGGCGGGCACCCGGATCGTGGGCAGCACCTACGCCGCCGAGATCGACGATCCGGCGGTGCTGACCCCCCAGTCCTTCGTGCTGGATCCACGGACAGGCGACCGGCGCACCATTGCCGGCGCTGCGCTCTGGCTCCCCTCGGTCGATCCGACCGCCCGGTACACCGTGGGCTGGTCCGGGACGCTGCGGCTCGCGGGGCTGGTGCCCGTCCCCGACCAGGGCCAGCTCGTGTTCGCCCAGTGGAACAGCCTCGATCCGTTCGCCACGCCGGTGGCGGCCCCGACCGCCGCCGCGACCCCATCGCCAACCCTCGCACCCCCCACCCCCCGGGTCAAAGCGGAGCGAACCGCCCCGGGCCCGTCGCCCTCCGTCGCATCGTCGCCGGTGGTCGTGGGAGCGGGATCCTCGGCCGCGGCCGGCGGCCCCGGGATCGAGGCGGCGATGCCCGAGCCGGTCGATGCGTCGCCGGCGCCCGGCGCCCAGCAGCTCGAGGACTGGGCCGTTGGATGGTCGCCCGACGGATCGGCCGTCGCGGTGTGGGAAGGGCCGACGGTGGGGATCCAGACCGGTTCCCTTTCCCTCCACGCGGTCGACGAGGTGACCGGGCAGCTCGGCACGGGCGCCCTGCTCCTCGGCCCCGTCGCCGCGTGCCGCGGCTTCTCGATCGGCCTGGATCGCCTGGTGTGGGCCACGCCGGCCGATCTGCGCGGCTACAGCCAGCTGCGCGTGGTGGTCTGGGGGTCGTTCGGCCGGGGCGAGATGCGCAGCCAGGAACTCGACCAGCAGGAGGTCGTGCCCGCGTTCTGACGCGAACGGGTGCCCTGCGGCCTACGGTTCGGGCCGCCTGACCTCCGGCTCGCGCGCCTTCCGCTCGGCCGCCTCGATCATCGGGATGCGCACCCCGCGCGCCCGGGCCACCGCGATGGCCCGCTCGTACCCGGCGTCCACGTGCCGCATCACGCCACTGCCCGGATCCGTGGTCAGCACCCGCTCCAGGCGCCGCGCGGCCTCCGCCGTCCCGTCGGCGACCACGACCATGCCCGCGTGGATGCTGTAGCCGATGCCGACCCCGCCGCCGTGGTGGAGGCTGACCCAGGTGGCGCCGGCGGCCGTGTTCAGCAGCGCATTGAGAAGCGGCCAGTCGGCGATCGCGTCGGAGCCGTCCCGCATCCCCTCGGTCTCGCGGTTGGGACTCGCCACGGAGCCGGCGTCGAGATGATCGCGCCCGATGACGATCGGTGCCTTCAGCTCACCGGCGGCGACCATCTCGTTGAACCGCAGCCCAGCCCTCGCCCGTTCGCCGTAGCCCAGCCAGCAGATCCGGGCCGGCAGCCCCTGGAAAGGCACCTTCTGCTCGGCCAGGGTGAGCCAGCGCCGCAGGCTCGCGTCGCCGGGGAAGAGCTCCATCAGGGCCCGGTCCGTGCGCAGGATGTCCTCGGGATCCCCCGAGAGCGCCGCCCAGCGGAAGGGACCCTTGCCCTCGCAGAAGAGCGGGCGGATGAACATCGGCACGAACCCGCCGATGTCGAAGGCGTCCGGCACTCCGGCGTCCGCGGCCGCCTGCCGGATGTTGTTGCCGTAGTCGAAAGCCACCGCGCCCCCGCGCTGCAGTGCCAGCATCGCGCGGACGTGGCGGACGACGCTCTCCCGGCTTGCCGACACGTACGCATCGGGGTCCGCGGACCGGAGCTCGAGCGCGGCCTCGAAGGCCATCCCGCCCGGGACGTACCCGCCCAGCAGGTCGTGCGCGCTGGTCTGGTCGGTCAGCGCGTCCGGCCGCCAGCCCCGCCGGACCAGCTCCGGCTCCACGTCGGCGGCGTTCGCCACCAGCGCGACGGAGAGGGGCCGTCCCTCCGCCCGGGCCGCCTCGACCCGGGCCAGCGCGTCGTCGAGGTCCGCCGTCAGCTCGTCGACGTAGCCGGCCGCGTGGCGCCGCTGTGCCCGCGCCGGATCCACTTCGATGCAGAGCCCCACGCCTTCGTTCATCGTGATCGCCAGCGGCTGCGCGCCGCCCATCCCACCCAGGCCTGCGGTCAGGACCACGCGCCCCCGCAGCGTGCCGCCGAAGTGCTGGCGAGCCATCTCGGCGAACGTCTCGTAGGTGCCCTGGATGATGCCCTGGGTGGCGATGTAGATCCAGGAGCCCGCGGTCATCTGGCCGAACATCGTCAGCCCCATCCGCTCGAGCTCCCTGAAAACGTCCCAGGTGCCCCAGTGCGGCACCAGGTTCGCGTTCGCGATGAGGACCCGGGGGGCGTCGGGCGTCGTGCGGAAGATCCCGACCGGCTTGCCCGACTGCACCAGCAGGGTCTCGTCGTTCTCCAGCTCCCGCAGCGACGCCACGATCGCGTCGAATGCCTCCCAGCTGCGGGCCGCGCGCCCGGTGCCGCCGTAGACGATCAGCTGGTCCGGCGCCTCGCCCACCTCGGGGTCGAGGTTGTTCATGAGCATCCGCAGCGCGGCTTCCTGGCCCCAGCCCTTGCAGGTGCGCTCCGGGCCTCGCGGCGCGCGGACGGGTCGGGGGCCGTGGCCGGGCGTGACGATGGTCGAACCGCTGGGGCCGGCGAGGACGGCCGGGCGATCGGACGTCTGGGTCATGTTGCGGAACCTCCTGCGCCGGCCGGTCGTCGCGTCCACGCGCCCGCCGGTCCCGTCGGTAGCGTGGCACGATCCGGCGGCGGGTGCACCGGCCGGACGGCCTCCTGCCGTGCGCCTGCGTCGGTCCATGCGCCGCCATGGATCCCCGGCCGCAGAAGCCCGACCGTGGCCACCGCGGCCCGTGGATCAGCGCGCGACGTCGCGCCTGCTCATGCCCCAGGCGCCGAGCAGGATCCCGCCGACCGCGATGACCACGCACGCGACCACGCCGGTCGCGTCCCACTGGCCGACCATCGGCTGACCCATGTGCGCGGTCAGGGCGAGCTGGTGGAACCAGTCTGGCAGCCTGAGCGGCGGCGCGAGCAGGTCGATGAGGTACGTTGCCACGACGACCAGCGCGGCGATCTCGCCCGCGATCGACGTCCGCCAGAGTCCGCCGATCGCGACGCCCAGGCCGACGATCGCGCTGGCGTAGATGCCGAGCGCCGCGGAGCCGAGCATGGCCTCTCCCGCAGAAACGCCCCCCGTTGCGCCACCGATGCCGATCCCGGCCGCGAACAGGACGGTCATGACCACGATCGCCAGGAGCGCACCGATCCCGCCCGCGACCACCCAGCGGGCGCGCGCCATCGGCGCGGTCAGGACCGTCTCCAGGCGACCCTCGGTCTCGTCGGACGCCCATTTGGCGACGAACGTGGCTCCAGCGAAGCCGGCCGCGATGTAGAAGAGCTGAACATAGAGCTGGAGGAAGCCGCTGGCCGACGCGAGGTCGAAGCCCGGGAAGACCGTCGAGAACAGCCTCATCATCTCGGGACTGCCCGAGATCTGGTCCGCCATCGGCTTGACCAGGGACGCGAGGAGCGCGCCGAAGAGGAACAGGCCGATCCCCCATGCCAGGGACCGCGGCAGCTCGTCGCCGAAGGCCCGGCTGACCGGGCCGCGGACGCCGAGGACCGCCCCCGGCGTCGCCGGCAGGGAGAGGCCGGCGGTGACCCCGAGGTCGCGGCGGGTGAACAGCTCGACCCCGAGCGCGAGGAGAACGATCGCGACGACCCCCACCAGCGCGAGCCCCGGCCAGTCGTAGATGCCGACGAGCGGGATGTGGTCGGCCGTCCAGTGGAACGGGCTCAGGGCCAGGAGCGGGCCACCGACGTCCAGGCCGCTCGCGACCCACAGGCCGGCCATGACCAGGCCGGCGACGCCGGCCGCGCCGGAACGGCCGAGCACCGGCGCGAGGGCGAGCGCGAGGCCGCCGAAGCACATGGCGATGAGCCCGACCCAGAGTGCGAAGCCGATCGACGAGCCGAGCGGGATCGGGTCGCCCAGGTTCGGGTCGCCGAACGTGTTCGAGCTGACGACGATCATGACAGCGACGAAGGCCATCGCCAGCCAGAGCATCGTCAGGTGGGCCGCCAGCTTCTCGAGCGCGATGCGGCGCTTGCCGAACGGTGCGGCGGCGACGAAGTCGAGGGAGCCGCGGGCCGCCTCGCCCGCC
>JAJYDP010000124.1 GCA_021777365.1 Chloroflexota bacterium
CCTCGGCCTCGCGCTGCTCGACCGAGCCCCGGTCGAACCGGAAACGCTCTACCGGGCCGCGGCGCCCGTCTACGACACGCTGAGCCCGATCTGGCACAGATGGCTGTACCCCGATGCGGGCCAAGAGTTTGAGGCGCTCATCACTTCGGCGGTGCCGGCCGGCGGCGACGTGCTGGACCTGGGCTGCGGGACCGGAGCAGTGCTCGACCGGCTGCGCGGGCGGGCCGCCGCGGTGGGCACCTACACCGGAGTCGATCTGTCGGCAGCCATGCTGGAACGGGCCCGCGCCAAGCACGGCCATCTCGCCGGTGTCCGGCTGGAGCGGCGCGACCTCCGCCGGGATTCGCTGCCCGAGGGCCCCTACGACCTGGTCGTGTCCGCCTGGGCGCTCGAGCACCTTCCCGCGCCGGGTGCGCTGGTGGCAGCCGCGCGCCAACGGCTGCGGCCCGACGGCCGCCTGGTGGGCTGGTTCGAGCTCGACGGGTCGGGGCTGCGCGCGTCGGTGCTCCGCAGGGTCTGGCGTTTCTGGGGGGTGCGACTGATCACGGAGCAGGAGGCGAGGGCATGGCCGAGAGTGCGCACGTTCCAGCGCTGGGCTGGCCCGGGTCCCGACGTCGCGGTGGTCATGGTGGGCCCTCCCGCCCTGCCCGCGCCGGACAGCCGGACCGCGGGTGGGCAGGAGCCCGTTTGATCGAGTGCTCCGCCCCGCGATGACCATGAGCCAGGGCGCCCGGCGCTGGCTTACCGGCGCTGACGCGGAGGGACCGCGAAGCGGATCCGCAGCATGTGATCGTCGAGCGCGGCGCGCGCGACGGGCGCCTCGGCGAGGAGGCGGGGCAGCACGAGGTTGCGCCGCCAGCCGCCGATCTGAAGCACCAGCTCGTCCCCGGCCCGGGTGAGGTCCACCTCTCCCCGGGCCGCGAACGGCAGCTGGACGCTGAGTTCGACTTCGGGACCGTTGCGCGCGATCGCGTACGGCCGGCCGCGGTGGTAGACGGTGACGGGGTCCGCATCCCCGAAGGTCGCGTGACCGAGCCGGCGAAGCATGTCGAGGCCTACCACCTCGTGCTCGAAGAACGGCGCCTCGCGCAGTGGGACGGGGGCGAACGCTTCGTCAACCAGCCGCCGGTAGTCGCGCTGCGCCTCCACCCACGCCTCGAGGAAGCCCCCGGCTTGCGGTGGCAGGACCCGGTTGCAGAGGACCAGGTCGGTGGGGTAGCCGTAGAGATGCAGGTACGTGAAGGAGCGCTGTGCCTCCCTGATGACCATCCGTTCGAGGTTGAGGACGACCCGGACCGAGGCGGTGTCGGGATCGGAGAGGAGACGCTGCACGTGGTCGACCCGCCGGATGAGGTCCTCGCCGGCGGTGTACACGCGGTCCTCCGGCATGGGCATGCCGACCACCCTACCGACCAGCGGGCCGGTCAGCTGCGCCACGCGCCGCACGGCCGGGTAGACCTTCTCCATCCACCAGCGGAGCGCCTCCGGAAGCGCGAGGAGCCGGAGCGTCTCGCCGGTCGGAGCGGCATCCACCACGATCACGTCGTACTGGCCGCGGTCGCGGTGCTCGGCGATCCAGAGGAGGTTCGCGACCTCCTCCATCCCCGGCAGCACGGCCATCTCGTCCGCCACCACCTCATCGAGGCCGCGCCAGGCGAAGACCCGCGCCACGTACTCCTGGATCACGCCCCAGTAGGTCGCGAGGTTGTAGTAGATGTCGGATTCCTGCGCCCAGAGGTTCGGCGCCACCGGCACCGGCTCGGGCCCCAGCGAGCGGTCGAAGGCATCGGCCAGGCTGTGCGCCGCATCAGTCGAGAGCACCACGGTGCGGTAGCCCCGCTCCGCCGCGAGCAGCGCCGTCGCGGCGGCGAGGCTGGTCTTGCCCACCCCACCCTTGCCCGTGTGGACGATGATCCGCGAACCAAGGCCGGCCTGCCCGGGCGCGGGGGACGCAGCGGCCGGGACCGCGTGCCCCCCGGAACTGGCTTCCTTCGACATGATTGTGGCCCCTTCGCAGGCGCTCGTACCGACGTGTGCCGACCGATCATCTGCCCTCGAGTGTGTGCCGACACGGTGAGCCGTCCCTGAACCCGAGCTGAGTCCACGAGAAGAACGGACGCGCACGGGAGCCCTGTACGCGGCACTTGTTCCGGGAATCGCGACCCTGGGGGCGCGCCGCGCACGACAGCGACCGGGTGGCCCTCTCTTCCGGGGTGTTCACAGGGAGGTCTCACCCGGGCCTCACATGGAGGGGCCACGCTGCGACCATGAAGAAGCATCTCTCGACTGGCCGACGGCACTCTCACCCGGTGACGGATCCCCGCGGCGACACGGTCTTCGATCCCGTGTGCCGCATGCGGTTTCCCCGCGAGCTCGCCGCCGCCACGGCGAACCATGCGGGCCGCGTGATCTACTTCTGCAGCTCGGCCTGCCAGGAGCAGTACGCGGAGGACCCCGTCTTCTTCGGGCGCCTGACGCCGGAAGACTCAACGGCGCGGCCGTAGGCCCTCCCATGTCTCGCCAGCCCGACGCGATCGTGGTGGGGGGCGGGCCCGCCGGTGCCACCGCGGCGCGGACCATGGCCACCCATGGCCTGCGTGTGGTCCTCCTGGAAGCGCGGCGACTGCCCCGGCCCAAGATCTGTGGCGGGGGCCTCACCCCGAAGGCGCAACAGGTTGCGCCGCCGGCCGCGCTCGCGACCGTGGATCGATTCGTCGAGCACAGCGAACTGCGTGCCCCCGGCAGGGCGCCCATCCGACTCGTGGCCCCGGCCGCGCGCGTCGCCATGGTCGAGCGAGCGCGGTTCGACCGCGCGCTCTTGGAGGCCGCCGCCGGCGCCGGCGCCGAGATCCGGGACGGCACGCCTGCCCTGGAACTCGCCGAGGACGCGTTCGGAGTGCTGGTGACCACCCCGAGCGAGCGCCTGCGCGCAGATACCGTGGTGCTCGCCGACGGCGAGCCGAGTCGCCTCTCGCGACGCCTCGGACTGGGCGGTCCGGCCCGGCGCCTGGCGCTCGCGCTGGAAGTCGACCTGCCCTTCTCGCCCGCGGTCGCGCCGGACACGGCAGTGCTCGAGTTCGCCCTTCCGGGCGGCTACGCCTGGTACTTCCCGAAGGGCGATCACGCCAACCTGGGGATCGGCTCATACCGGGCGGACCGGCGGCGGGCCCTCAGGGCAGACCTGGCGCGTTTCGCGCGATCGCTGGAGCTTGACGCCTCCGGGGGACACATGGCGGGGCACTGGATTCCGCAGGGGCTGCGGCGGGGCCCCCTGTCCAGCGCGCGGATCGTGCTGGCCGGCGATGCCGCCGCCACCGCGGACCCTCTCTTCGGCGAGGGCATCTCGTACGCCATGCTGTCGGGCGTCGTGGCTGCACAGACCATCGAGACCTTCGGTGATCATCGGTTGTCCCACCTGCGTCCCTACGACGCGCGACTGCGTTCGGCCCTGGGGCCCGCGCTGGGGCGGCTGCACTGGACGGCCCGCGTGGTGGAGGCGTTTCTCGGCCCGGCGCTGTTCGCGGTACGGCATAGCCACACCGTCCGCGAAACCGCGGTGGACGTCATCGCGGGCCGATCCGGCGCGTTCGCGCTCGAGCGTGACTGCCGCCTGGCCTGTCTGTGCTCCCTCCGCGGCGCGGCCTGCCGCCGATGCGTGTTGTCGGCCGATGCCGGTCCGCGCTGCGGTAGATGCGGCGCGTCGCTTGCGCCCGCCGCCTGACCCGTTGGAGGACGGCTCCTCCTCACGGGTCTCTCACATGCAGGCGTCAGCCGTGGCCGGGCCAACCTGCCAGGCGGTCGATGCGCCTCTCTCCGGGTGCACAGGAAACGAGATCCAGGGCGGACCGGTTTCCACGCCGCGGGGGGATCCGGCCGCAGATGGACGACCGATCCTGGTCGAGGTCGCTCCCTCGATGCCGATCGTGGATGCAGCGGTCCGCAGCCTCATCGCGGCGTTTCCCGGAGTCGCGGTCCAGCCCTGCGGTCGGCCGGGACCCCGATCCGGTGCCGGGAGCGCGGACGCCGCGGAAACGCAGCCTTCGCCCGACGTTGTGCTCCTCGTTCTCTCGGCTCCAGTCGACGTCGACATCGTGCGAGCGCTCCGCCGGAGCCGTCCCGAGACGTCCGTCGTCCTGATCGCGGCGGCCTGGACCGGCACTCAGGCCCGGGCGGCGCTCGAGGCCGGAGCACGCGGTTGCCTGGTGGCCGAGCTCGCCCCCGAGGAACTCGCCGCGGCCATCCGCCAGGTCGCACACGGTGAGGTCGCGCTGTCGCCGGACGTCACCCGCTCGGTCATCGCCGACCTCGGCCGTCCACGGGTTGCCGATCCTCCGGCTGGCGCGCGCTCGCTCTCCCCGAGGGAGCGCGAGATCCTCGCGCTGGTGTGCCAAGGGCTGGCCAACAAGCAGATCGCGCAGCGTCTCTATCTGAGCCTGCGCACCGTCGAGAACCACCTCGCCTCGGTCTACGCCAAGCTCGGTGTCGCGTCTCGGACGGAGGCGGCCGTGCTCGCCGTCCAGAACGGCCTGGTCGCGCGAGAGTAGGGGGTTTCACTCACCAACGGGGGAGTGGTCGCCCGCTTCTGCACGGCGCTCGGTGCTGGTTCACTTCTGGCATGAGCCAGCACCCCGCCCAGATCGCCGACGACCGATCAGCACGCACTACCGTCGCCTTTCTCGGCACCCTCGGCCCGCTCCACAAGGAGCTCGCCCGCTATGACCTTGCGCGCCTGCGTTTGCTCGTCGAGACGATCGAGCCCGACCTGCTCGGCATCGAGGCCGGAGCCGACGCATGGGAGTCGGGCGATCCGGCCAGACTGGCGATCGAGATCCGCGAGGCGGTGCTGCCGGCGACGCGGTTCACCGACACGGTGGTCATTCCGCTCGGCGATGCATCGCCTGACGAGTTGAGACCGCCGGCGGCGGGCACCTTCGCCGCGCAGCGTGCCGCTCTCGTGCGCCAAGCCGACCGGCTGCTCGAGTCGGCCGCTTGCTCGATCGACGACCCGGCGGATCTCAGCCACGGCCGGTACGTGCACCTCTGTCGAAGCGTCTGCCGGCTCGAGGCCGCGGCCGCGGGCCAAGCGGGACGCGCGGCCTGGGAGCAGGCGAACGACCACATGTTCCACGCGCTCACCGAGGCGATCCGGCGCGACCCTGGCCGCCGGGTTCTCGTGGCCGTCCAGTGCCGTCGGATCCACGTCCTCGAGGCCGGCCTGCGGGCGTCTGCCGAGCAGCTTCGGTTGGCGCGCTTCGAGGACCTCGTCCCCGTCGCTCGGCGCGATCGCGCGCGTTCCGCCTGAGCCTGCGAATGGACGTCCTCCCATGTTGACTGCCGGCGGACGCTTCGGCGTCGCCTTCCGACCTTCCGCGGTCGTGGGCGGCCTCCCGGATCCTCATCACGGCGACGCGGCGCCGCGTGAGGAGCCGGCAGAGGGGCCGCTGGTGCAACCGCTCCGGGCGGCGAAGGCGGGTTCGGCCCGTGACGGGCGGTGTGTCGAGCACCGTCGCGGCGGCGCCGCCGCGACGCGACCGCAGGCCTCTTCCGGCCCGAATCCGCGCCGTGCCTCTCTTCGTCGAAAGGAGCTTCGACATGACCGAAACCATCGCAGCGGGGACGCCGGCGGCGCGCATCGGCGGCCTGACCACCTCGCGGGGGCGGCGCCGGTGGTGGGCGCTCGGCGCCATCAGCCTGGCCGTCCTCGTGCTTGCCCTCGACATCACGGTGCTGTCGGTCGCCCTCCCGACGCTGGCCGGCGCCCTCGGCGCCTCCGAGGCGGACCTGCAGTGGTTCGTGACGGCCTACCTCCTCGCTCTCGTGGCGGCCGTGCTGCCGGCCGGGTTGATCGGAGACCGATATGGGCGGAAGGCGCTGCTCGTCGTCGGTCTGATCCTGTTCCTTGCCGGGTCGGTCTTCGCGGCCTACTCGCCCAATCCGGCCGCGTTCATCGCGGCCCGGGTCGTGCTCGGACTCGGCGGCGGAGCGGTCATCGTCATGGCCGTATCGCTCGTCGCGGTCATGTTCGACGAGGCCGAGCGACCGCGCGCCGTCGGCGTGTGGTCCGCGGCGAACTTCCTCGGGCTTCCCATCGGACCGATCCTCGGCGGCTGGATCCTGTCCAACGCCGCGTGGGGCTGGATCTTCCTGATCAACGTGCCCGTCGCGTTGGTTGCGCTCGGCGCGGTCATCGTGCTCGTGCCCGAGTCCCGCGCTGCCCGGACGCCGCGAATCGATCTTCTGGGCCTTCTCCTGTCGGTGGCCGGGCTGGTGGCGCTCATGTATGGCATCGTCCGTGCCGGCGAGGATGGCTGGGGCGACCCTACGGCGATCGCGTTCACGGTCGGTGGCCTGCTCGTGCTCGGCGTCTTCGTCCTCTGGGAAGGCCAGCTCATGAGTCGACCCGGCGGCGAGCCGCTCGTCGACCTGTCACTGTTCCGGTCGCGGAGCTTCACGTGGGGCACGCTGCTGACGGCGTTCGGGTTGTTCGGGCTCTACGGCCTCCTGTTCGTCCTGCCGCAGTACTCCCAGGCGATCCTCGGGCTCGATCCGCAGGGTTCCGGGTTCCGGCTGCTGGCCGCGATCGGCGGGCTGGTGGTCGGCGCCGGCGCCTCCGACCGCGTCGCGTCGCGGATCGGGTCGAAGCTCACCGTTGCCGCCGGCTTCAGCGTCCTGGCGGCCGGGCTCGCGATCGGCTCGACGATGTCCGCCGCCAGCGGCGACGCGTTTCTGGCGGGCTGGTCGTTCCTGGCCGGCCTCGGTGGCGGCTTCGCCTTCTCGACCGCCGCGTCGGCGGCCCTCGTCGAGCTGTCCGCGGAACGCAGTGGCGTCGGTTCGGCGGTACTGCAGGCGATCAACAAGGTCGCCCCCGCCTTCGCCGCGGCGATCATGGGCAGTGTCCTGAACGCCACCTACCAGGCCCAGGTCCACGTGGCCGGGTTGCCGGCCCCGGCCACGGCCGCAACCCAGAGCAGCGTCTTCGGCGGGCTCTCCGTCGCCCAGAAGCTGGGATCGGCGGCGCACCTCGCCTCGGTCCAGTCGTCGTTCGTCGCCGGCCTCGACGATGCGCTCCGTGTCGGGGCGATCGGTGTTGCGGCGGGCATCCTGGTCGCGCTCGCGTTTCTTCCGGCCCGCCGGCATCACTGATCCGATGCGCCAGCTCGCCGCCGGCAGAGGCCCGGTTGTTCACCGCGAGCTGGAGCCCCGGGTCATGTCTCTCGCGGCGCTCGCGCAAGTGGCCGAGCCGCGAGTGGCCGAGCCGGGGGCGCCTCGCAACGCAGCTCCGGTGCAGGCTCCGCAGCCGGGAACGGCGCGCGGCCCTCACCGTCGGCCGGAATGAGCCGCGACGCCGCCCGCCGCCCGGATGAGCGGTGTTCGGGCCTACACGGTCAGCAGGAGGCGCGAAGCCGAGCGACACGACGAGGATCGCGAGGACGGCCTTCGTTCCGCCCGCGTGCCCGAGGTGCCACCGGTTGATGACCCGGATGAGGCCCGGGCGGGTGGCCAGGACGAGCAACGCGACGAGCGGCGTGATGTACGCCAGGTTGTAGAGCGCGAGCCCGCCCAGCCCCGCGGCGAAGGTTCCGCTCGCGCCGAGGAGCGCCACGATCCCAAGGTACACGGCACCGCTGCACGGCACCGTGCAGAGGCCGATCAGGACGCCTCCTCCGAACAGTGCGATCGGCGAGCCCGTGCGCGCCCAGTTGCGCATGCGCCGATGCAGCGCGTGGGGCGCCTCCAGCTTCCAGCCCGCGTCGGGCAGGAGGACGTCGCGAACCATCCAGAGCCCCATGGCAATCGCGATCAGCGCCGCGATCCGACTCGGCAGATGATTGCCGGCGAACCCGGTGAACGACGCCACGATCGTGAGCAGGCCCACGCCCAGGAGGAAGTACGTGAGAAGCACTCCGGCGACGAAGAACGCGCCGAGCCCGAGGACGGTGCGGCTCGTGGCCCGGACGTCGGCCGTGGTCCCTGTTCCGCCTGCTGCGCTGGACTGCCGGGTGGCGAGGCCGAGCGCGAACGTAGCGAACAGGATGAGGACGCCGAACGCGCAGGGGTTGAACCCGTCCAGAAAGCCCGCCGTGACGATCGCCGGAACGCTCAGGTCGCGCAGTGCCTGGTGATCCGTCATCCGGGCGCCGCTCGCGGTGATGGCGATCGCCGACGCCGCGATGACGAGCCCGGCGATCGCGAGGAAGAGCCGGGGCCGCGTGAACGTCGCGGCGCTCACGGTGCGGGTCATGCGGTCACCGTGAGCTTGCCCTGCATGGTCGGGTTCTCCTTGCCGCCGCAGCAGATGTCGCAGTAGTACGTGTAGGTGCCCGGAGTGCTCGGAGCTGTGAAGGTGAACACCTGGGTGGACAGGGGCCCGACCTTCCAGTTCACCCCGAGCCCGTCGATCGCGAACTGGTGCCAGCCGCCGCCGTCGCTGTGCATGGAATCGTCCATGCTCGTGAGCTCGATCCTGGCGGGCTGGCCCGCCTTCACCGTCACCGCGGCCGGGTCGAACCCGCCCATGCTCACGCGGACCTGGGTCGCGGTCACGTCCGTCGCGGCCGGGCCCTGGAGGCGGGAGACGACGATCCCGACCGCCGTGACCGCGACGACCAGCGTGACGCCACCGAAGATCGCCAACCGCAGGCGGCGAGGCAGTCTCGGCTTCCGCGTCCCGCCTCCGTTCGTCGGTCCCGCACCCCGCGCGGCCGCGCGGCGCGCCGCTCGCCCCTGGAGCGTCTCGCTGGTGTGATAGGCGTGCTGGTCGGCCATGGTGGCGTCCTTCCGTTCGCAGTGCTTTCGCTGAGTAGAGTGCGATCGGTTACACACCCCGCCTGGAGGCTCGTGCGGTCAGCCAAGGTCGGGTACCGCTCGGGCGCGCCGACGATCTCGTCGCGGACCTGCCGAATGAGCCACAGGTCGCACGCCTCTGCGTGAGAGGCACGAGCAGCGATTCGGGCGTTCCAGCGTGGCGTCGCCCCTGCTACGTGATCGCGCAGAAGGCCGAGCGCTCTCGGGCCATCGACAAGAGCGCGTTCATCTGATGCGTCCTCCATCGAGTGGGCCAACTTCGCTGCGGCGCTTCGGGCGCTCCGACCGGGTGGCTTGTTCCTCAATCACGGCATCGCCACGACTGCGACGCGCCGCGGCCTTCGACCACCCTGGTTGCGCTTCGGCGACGGCGGCTTCGTCGGCCGCTACGTCTTTCCTGATGGCGAGCTCGTTACGGTCGAGGAGGCGATCGCGGTGGCGCGGCGCGCCGGCTTCGAGCTCATCGACGTCCAGAGCCTACGTCCGCACTACGGCCTCACGCTGAAAGCCTGGGTGGAGCGGCTCGAGGCCAACGCCGAGCGCGCACGGGAGCTCGTCGGCGAGGAGGTCTACCGGACGTGGCGGTTGTACATGGCCGCCGCGCGCCGGGGCTTCGAGGAGGCCTCGCTCGACGTCGCCCAGCTGCTCCTTGCCCGCCCGGCCGCACCCGGACCGCCGGAGCTCCCGCTGCGTCCGTGGTGGGGGCCATGAGATCGTGGTGGCGGTTGACCCTCTGGCGTCCTGGCCTATCCGACCCCGCTCGCCGTCTTGGGGTTCGCGGCCGCCTTCGGCCTGGGTTGAGGCGTGGCTCCTGATCTACGTCCGCGCCGCCCTCCGGCTCGCCCCGGGGGGTCATAGCGCACGGTCGGCACGGTCGGCACGTTCGGTGCCGGTCGAGGTCGCCCATGAACTCGCCGTGCCTATGAACCCCTGGCGTTCCGGGAGGAGCCACCGATCGCGAGTTGCGTGGCCCAGGCGAGCTCGCTCCAGGCTCCCTTGACCAGGTGCCGGATTGTACGGACGCCGCATCCCACCGGGCTCTCCGTGCGCCTTGGCTGGACCTCTCCGGCCGACCGGTCGCCGCGCTCGGTCGCCAGGCCGACGTTGAGACAGGCACGCTCGTGAGCCAGCCCGCGTGTTCGTCGATCACAGCCGGATGCATGTGCTGACTGGCCTGCATGGCGTCCTGCGCCGTGGGGTCCTCCCGGCGAGGAAGAAGTGGTCGTCGGCGGGGTCGACCCGGATCGTCAGGTCGGGGCGTTCGGCCAGCGCGGCATGCCAGCGGGGCAGGTCGTCATCGAGCGTGGCCTGGTAGTCGCGGCCGCCCTGCACCACGAGGACCGGCTTCGCGAGCGCGGCCGCCGCCGCGGGCGCGTCGTAGCCGCGCAGGTCGAGCCAGCAGGGAGCGGCGACCGATGGCAGCTCGCTGGCAGGGGGCGAGGGCGAGAGGGCCGGGCTGTCAGCCAGCTCTGCCTGCCTGGCGAGGCCCGCTCTCCCCTCCCGCGCCCCAGCCGCGTGATGCGCGGCTCCGATCAGCCGGCCGGCCCCTCGTCTCACGGGCGCAGGCATGTGGACTTGAGGAAGGTCGGCCAGGCTTCAATCACGGCGGGTCACGACCCGGCGACGCGACAATCGATTGCGGCGAGCCGCCACGGAATTGCCCGCCAGTGATGGAGATGCGGCGCGCCGCTTGCGCCCGCCGCGCGACCGAGTCCGGGACACCCCCGATACTCCCCGGGGGTAATCCGACGCGGTCTGGGGGGACCTCCAGGGGGTGGGACTGGGCAGC
>JAJYDP010000125.1 GCA_021777365.1 Chloroflexota bacterium
CGCCGGTGCCATCTCACCGCGCGCGGATGCCACGCCGCCTCCCGGGGTTTCCGGTGGGCGACCGCGTCGCGATGCCGACCCGCCGCCGCGGGCGGCGGCGGCCGCCTGTTCCGCGGCCCGTTCCACGTCCAGCGACGCATCCTCCTCGAGCACGCGCAGCCGGATCGCCTGGATCTCGTCGCGGAGCGCGGCCGCCTTCTCGAACTCCAGCTCCCTGGCCGCCGCACGCATCTCGGCCTCCATGCGTGAGACCAGCTGGGCCACCTGCTCGCGGCTCATGTCGGTCAGCTGTCGCCCGCCGGCCGCGTCGACGAACGCCCCCGGCGTCTCCGCCACCGCGCGCAGCCGATCGTTGAGGTCGTGCACCTCCTTCACGATGGTGGTGGGTTCGATGCCGTGCTCGGCGTTGTAGGCGAGCTGGATGGCCCGGCGACGCTCCGTCTCCGCGATGGCCAGCTTCATGGAGCCCGTCATCGCGTCGGCGTACATCACCACCTCGCCGCCGACGTTGCGCGCCGCGCGCCCCGACACCTGGATCAGCGACCATGCGCTGCGCAGGAACCCCTCCTTGTCGGCGTCGAGGATGGCGACCAGTGTCACCTCCGGCAGATCGATCCCCTCGCGGAGGAGGTTGATCCCGACCAGCGCGTCGTACACCCCCAGGCGCAGGTCCCGGAGGATCTGCACGCGCTCGAGGGTGTCCACCTCGCTGTGCAGGTAGGCGACCTTGACGCCGAGCTCCTTCAGGTACTCGGCGAGATCCTCGGCCATCTTCTTGGTGAGCGTGGTCACCAGGACGCGCTCACCGCGCTCGACCCTCCCGTGGATGCGGTCAAGCAGGTCGTCGATCTGGCCCCGGGTGGGTCGCACCTGGACGGGCGGGTCCACGATCCCGGTCGGCCGGATCAGCTGCTCGACCACCTGCTGGCTCCGCTGCAGCTCGAACGCGGCGGGCGTGGCGCTCATGTAGACGACCTGGTTCAGGTGGTCGTCGAACTCCTCGAAGGTGAGCGGCCGGTTGTCCAGCGCCGACGGGAGGCGGAAGCCGAAGTCGACCAGGATCTCCTTGCGGGTCCGGTCGTTCTTGTACATGCCCACCACCTGGGGGATGGTCATGTGGCTCTCGTCCACCACCAGCAGCCAGTCGGGCGGGAAGTAGTCGAGCAGCGTCCACGGCCGGGACCCGGCAGGGCGGCGGGCCAGGTGGCGCGAGTAGTTCTCGATGCCGGAGCAGAACCCGAGCTCCCGCATCATCTCCAGGTCGAACGTGGTCCGCTGCCGCAGCCGCGCCGACTCGAGCGCGCGGCCGGCCGCGTCCAGCTCGGCACAGCGCACCTCCATCTCGGCCTCGATGTCCACGATCGCTTCGCGCAGCTTCTCGGCCGGCGTCACGTAGTGCGAGGCCGGGTAGACCGCGACCTCCTTCCGCTCGGCCAGCACCTCGCCCGTCAGTGGATCGATCTCGACGATCCGCTCCACCTCGTCCCCGAAGAACTGGATGCGCACGACGAAGTCGTCGTACGCGGGCTGGAGCTCCAGCGTGTCGCCACGGACCCGGAACCGGGCACGGGTGAGCGCGGCATCGTTGCGCTGGTACTGCAGGTCCACCAGCTGGCGCAGGACGCCGTCCCGCCGGTACTGGCCGCCGACGCGCAGGCGGATGACCGTGGCGCCGTAGTCGACCGGCGCGCCGAGGCCGTAGATGCAGCTGACGGAGGCCACGATGATGACGTCCCGCCGCTCGAAGAGCGCCTTGGTGGCGGCGTGGCGCAGCTTGTCGATCTCGTCGTTGCGGCTCGAGTCCTTCTCGATGTAGGTGTCGCTCCGGGGCAGGTACGCCTCGGGCTGGTAGTAGTCGAAGTAGGAGACGAAGTACTCCACGGCGTTCTCCGGGAAGAAGTCCCGGAACTCGCTGTAGAGCTGCGCGGCGAGCGTCTTGTTATGGGCCAGCACCAGCGTGGGCCTCTGGTGCCGCTCGATGACGGACGCCATGGTGTACGTGTTGTGGACGACCAGCCCGCCGAACCCGGCCAGGAATGTCTCGGCGCCAGCCACCGACAGGTCGTACACCGACGCGGATGTCGCGGCCACCGGCTCGACCGACGCCACCTCGGTCCAGCGGCACGCGAGGAGCCGCTCCAGCATGTCGATTGCGGCGAGCGCGGCGGGGGATGCGTCTTCGCCACGTTCGACCAGCAGGCCGCTCAGCGCCCTCAGAAGCTGCCGGCCGGTGCTGCGCCGGAGCGGTCGCCGCACCGTCTCGAGCAGCCCGACAGCCGCGCGCGACAGGCCGGCAGCGCCCGCGAGCTCGTGCTGGGCCACGCCGAGCGCGAGCCGCGCGTCGAGCAGCGCTCCGGCGGCCTGTGGGGGCAGCACGTCGGCGTTGCCGCCGGTGGAGGCGTCGACGATCCCACGCAGCAGCGCCCGCTTGCGTTCGCCGAGGAACCCGACGGACCGTGCAAAGGCGGCGATGTCGTCGGCCCCCCGGACCGCGATCTGCCAGTAGTCGGCTCCTTCGTGCGACGTCCCGACCGCGCGCTTCCTGGTCCGCGACAGTCTCGCCACGACCCCGAACCTGAGCAGGGCATATGCCACCTCGTTCGCGAGCCGCGTGCTCTTCGTCACCGCCAGCACGGCGGGTCCCCGCTTCTCGACCCAGCCGTCCCCCTCGAAGTACCCGGCCAGCAGTCGCCCGAGAGCGTGATCGTCCAGGCTCGCCCAGAAGGCCGGCAGATGCTTCCCGGCGGCCCGCTCCCCGCACAGGGCGCGCAGCGTCTCCGTGGTGACCCGGGCGCCGGTCCCCAGCTCGGCTCCGCCTCGCTCGAACCACCGGAGTCCGCAGCCGCCAAGGAGGCCCCTCGCAAGGTCGAGCGACTCGGGTCCCGGCGTGATCGTTGCGAAGCGGTCCGCCACGTGGCCTTCGGCGATGAACAGGCCGAGCAGGGCCATCCACGCGTCGTCGGCGGCGATGCTCGCCGGCAGCGCGTGCCGGCCACGGTGCGCGGTGATCTCCGTCGGCCCGAAGCGCTCCATCACGGCGACCCCACCGGCCCCGACGGTCGCCAGCGATGCGCGCGCGCCCAGCGCCAGCGCGCGCCTCGCCTCCCTGGGTGTCGAGCGATCGAGGACCGCCGGCCCTCGCACGTACAGCGGCGCGGCCATGAGTGCCTGCGCAATGTCGAAACGATGCACGGGCTCCGTCGGGGGCGGAAGGCGCGCCGGCAGCGGCAGCTGGTCACCCGGGCGCAGTTCCGTGGTCGGGGCGGTCTCGAGGCGACCGCCCGATCCCAGTCGGACGAAGTTGTGATCGGGCGTGACGGTCACGGCACGCCCGTCGCGTGTCCTGACCCGGTACATCGTCGCCGGCGAGCCGTGCCGCGACACCGCGTACACGGGCCGGACCACGGTCGCGTGCGTCGCCGGATCGACGGTCGCGACGACCAGGCCTCCTCCGTCGCCCTCCGGCGGGCACGCGACGGTGGCGGAAGGGTCCGCCGCGAGTCCGGCCGACCGGAGCTCTGCGTCGACCACGTCTCCGATCGGCTCGACGGACCACGTCACCCGCCCATGCGCGTCCTGCCGCCCCACCAGCACGGGCTCATCGGGGACAAGGCTCTTCCCGGTGCCCGTGGCTCCGAGAAGCGTCTGGTGCCTCATCCCCCGCGCGAGCCCGTCCGCGAGCCCCTCGATGGCGCGCGGCTGGTCCCCGGTCGGCTGGAAGGGGGCGACGAGCCGGAACGGCGGCATGGGCGGAGGATATCATGCCGTCGGTCCAATTGAAACGGATGTTCGCATTTCCTGCGCGCGCCGGTCGGCCGGCGCATGGCGGCTCCGCGACACGGCACCCGTCATGCCGGCCGCACGAACCGCAGGGCCCGACGAGCGAGGGGCCGCGGGAGCGTGGCCGCCCGAGCGACCTCAGCGGCGCCGGGAGAGGACCTCGAGCAGGGCGGCGTCCACCTCGGCCCGCACCGCGGTCTCCGATCCGTCCGTCACCAGCCGCCGGGCCGGCACCCCGGGGGCCTGCGACGCGAGGAGGGCGAGGAGCCGGTCCGCGAGGTCCGGCCCCTGTGCGGCGATGCGCCGCTCGGCATCCTCCGGCTGCACGCCCCGTCCGGCCAGCCGCGAGCGCTGCATCGCCGGGCCGCAGTCCACGATCCAGACCGCGTCGCACGCCGCGCCGATCCCCGATTCGACCAGCTTGATCGCCTCGATCACCACGAACGCGCTGCCGGCGGCGCCGGCAGCGGCGATCTCCCGCACGAGGAACCGGCGCACCGAGGGGTGGACGATGGCCTCGAGGTCCTCGAGCGCGGCCGCATCGGCGAAGACCACCCGGGCCAGCGCGCCCCGGTCCAGCGAACCGTCCGCGGCGAAGACGTCGTCGCCGAAGCGATCGCGGATCGCCCCGAGGGTCGAGGCACCGGGTGCCGTCGCCTCCCGTGCCAGCACGTCCAGGTCGATGCGGCGCCCGCCGCGCGCCTCGAGCCAGCCGGCGACGGTCGACTTGCCGCAGCCGATGGGCCCGCTCAGGCCGATGAGGACCGGGCGATGGCGGAGCGCGGCGAGCCCGGGGAGCGCCGCCGGATCCAGGCGCGCCCGGTCGAGGTCCGTCTCCGACCGGGGCACCGACGCCGGGCTCTCGCCGCCGGCGCGCCTCATCGCGGTGCCCGTTCCTCGAGCGCCAGCCAGGCGTCCTCCGCCTCGGTGAGCGCGCGGTCGACGTCGACGAGCTCGCTGGTGAGCCGCCGCAGCTCCACGAAGTTCGCCTGGACGGCCGGATCGGCCAGGGCCAGTTCGATGTGGCTCTTGCGCAGCCCCAGCCGGGTCAGGTCCGCGTCGATCACGTCCTTCTGCCGACGGTAGGCGTCCTTGGACAGGGGCGCCGGCCTGGCGGTCGCCGGTGCCGGTGCGTGCTTCGCGGGTGCGCGCGGTGCCTCGGCACGCGGCCCTGTGCCGGTCCCGGATCGCCCGGCACGCCCCCGTGCCGCGGCCCCACTCCCGACGGCGAGCGCGGCCGGGCCGCGCTCCAGCGCGTCGAGCGCGCCGGCCACGGTCCATCCTGCCGCCACGGCCGCGCGCCACTCGCGCCAGCCGCCGGCGAAGGGCACCACCGTGCCGGGTCGGCCCTCGCGGCCCTCCTCCACCACCCAGAGCGCGTCGCAGATGGTGTCGAGCAGCCGTCGGTCGTGCGACACGATCAGCAGGGTGGCGGACGAGTCGCGCAGGAATCCCTCCAGCGCCTCCCGGGCCGGGATGTCCAGGTGGTTGGTCGGCTCGTCGAGCAGGAGCAGGTTCGCGGGCGAGATGCCGAGGAGCGCGAGCTCCAGGCGCGACCGCTCGCCACCCGACAGCTCCGAGACCGGCTTGAAGACGTCGTCGCCCCGGAAGAGGAACCGCGCCAGGTAGCCGCGGGCCTCGCCGGCCGGCAGGTCCACGCGGTCGAGCAACGCGTCGAGCACGGTCTCCCCGGGGAACGCTGCCCGGCGCAGCTGGGCGAGATAGGCGAGCTGCGCGCCGTGGCCGATGCGCACCACGCCGTCGAGCGGGAAGAGCTCGCCGGCCACGGTGCGCAGGAGCGTGGTCTTGCCCGCGCCGTTGGGCCCCACGATCCCGACCCGGTCTCCACGGCGCGCCTCGAGTCGAGGCACGCGCAGGATCGGCGCGCCCGCCGCCTCCCCGGGCTCGGGCGGGAACCCCACCGTCGCCTCGCGGACCGACACGACCACGTCGCCCGAGCGGACCGGGCCGCCGCCCAGCAGCGCGCCCTGCGGCAGCCGCATCCGCCGGCCCGGCCGGGGCGAGTCGACCGGCCGGATGGCGGCCAGCCGGCGTTCGTGCTCGTGCATCTTGGCGTAGTTGCGGTGGCTGCGGTAGTTCTGGATCAGCTCGAGCTCGCGCGCCACGGCATCCTGCGCCGACTCCGCCTGCTTGGCCAGCAGGGCGTCCCGCGCCGCCGCCTGCACCGCGTAGGCGCCGTACGAGCCACGGAACGCCTCCAGTCGACGGTCGCGGATCTCCCAGATGCGGGTCACCACCGCATCGAGGAACGCCCGGTCGTGCGACGCGATGAGGAGCGCCCGGGTCCGCCGGGCCAGGGCCAGCTCGAGCCACTCCAGCGCGGCGAAGTCGAGGTGGTTGGTGGGCTCGTCCAGCAGCAGCAGGTCGGGGTCGGCCACCAGCAGCCGGGCGAGCGCGGCGCGCGTCTGCTCCCCGCCGGAGAGCCCCACCGGCGGCCGCTCCCACTGGCCGGGCTCGAACCCGAGCCCGGTGAGCGCCTCGTCCACGTGCTGGTCCAGCCGGTACCCGTCCAGGGCCTCGAAGCGGTGCCGCAGATCCGCGTAGCGCGCGGAGCTCACCGACTCCGCGCCCGATGCCTCCAGGTGCGCGAGTTCGCGCTCGATCCGTTCCGTCTCGGCGGCCCCGGCGCGCACGGCCGCCCGGAGCGTGGGCGCCGACGTGAACGCGGCGTCCAGGTTCGTCTCCTGGGCCAGGAGCCCCACGCTCAGGCCCCGCTTCCGCTCCACCGAGCCGCCGTCGGGCTCGTCGATCCCGGCCGCGAGGCGCAGCAGCGTCGTCTTGCCGGCCCCGTTCACCCCGACCAGCCCGACGCGGTCCCCGTGGGCGATCGCCGCGGTGACGTCGTCGAGGATCACGAACGTGCCGACCTCGCGCCGGACATGCTCGAATCGCAGGATCGACACGTCAGTCACCCGCCCCCGCGCGGGCGACCCGCCGGCGCGTCGCGGCGGCACGGCGCGTCCGCTCCGCCACCCGGCGCGCCTCGTCCGCGGTCAGGCCCAGCACTCCCTCCCCTACCAGCTCGGTCCACCGCGGGCCCCGACGCGCGGCGGGTTCGGAGCGCGCGCCGGCACGGAGTCCGTGGAGCAGCGCGGCGGCGCCGGCCCGGTCGGCGGCAGGCAGCCGCTGGCACCACGAGCAGAAGTGGGTGCCGCGCTGGCCGACGGTGATCCGGCGCATGGGCCGGCCGCAGCGCAGGCACGGGAGCCCGGTCCGCTGGTAGGCCCGCAGGTGATCCTGCATCTCGCCGTCGCCCTCGGGCGCCGTGTAGTCGTCCACGGAGCTGCCGCGACGCTCCACCGCTTCCGTCAGCACGTCGAGCAGGGAACGGTACAGGCGGCGCTCGTCGGCGGGTCGCAGCGTCGCGGCGGTCCGCAGGGGGTGGAGCCGCGCGCGCCAGAGCGCCTCGTCGGCGTAGATGTTGCCGATCCCCGCGACGAAGGACTGGTCCAGCAGGAGCGACTTCAGGCGTCCCCGTCGCGCCCGCAGGCGCTCCCGGAAGCGGGCCAGCGTGAACGTCGGATCGAGCGGCTCCGGGCCGTGCCGCGCGAAGACGTCGCGACCCGCCGGCCCCTCGCCGCCGTCCGGATCGCCCGCGCCCCCCGAGCCCGAGGGCCCGCCGAGCGGCGCGTCGGCGGCGACCGCCGCACCGGGCTGCGCCGGCGCGGCGCGGAGCACCCGTCCGTCGGGGCCCCGCCGGTACAGCCCCACCCGGGCGAACTTGCGCATGTCGCGGAGCCGCAGCTGGCGCCCGTCGTCCAGGTCCAGGTACAGGTGCACGTGCCGGTCCGCGGGCGCGGCCGCGGGCACCACGAAGAGCTGGCCGGTCATCATCACCTGGATCGCCAGCACCGCGCCGTCGTCCAGGTCCAGCAGCAGCCACTTGGCGCGCCGCTCGACGCCCATCACGCGCCGCCCCCGGAGGCGATGCGCGAACGACGCCGGGTCGGTACCGGCGATCATCCGTGGCCAGTCGGTGCGGGCGTCGAGAACGGTCCGGCCGGTCACGAGCGGGCGCAGATCGCGCGCGATGGTCTCGACCTCGGGGAGCTCGGGCACGGCGCAAGCGTACCCAATGACCGCCGGTGCGTGCGTCAGGCGGCCGCGGCGGGGATCTCCACGCGGACACCCGCACAGACCTCGCGGGCCAGGCTCACGAACGCCTGGTTTGCCGGGGAGTGGTGCCGGTCACGGTGCCACGCGAGCCCCACGATCCGCGGGGGCACGTCCGCCGGGAGCAGCGTCACCGACGGATCGTCCTCGTCGACCGTCAGGAGCGGGACCAGCGCCGAGCCGACGCCCGCCGCCACCAGCCCCTGGACGGTCCCGTTGTCGTCGGAGCGGAACACGACGTGCGGCTCGCAGCCGCTGTGGCGCAGGTACGCCTCCGCGAGTTCGGTGGTCCGGCAGGCGCTGAACCCGATCAGGGGCTGCTCGCCGATCTCCCGCAGCACCGGGCCGACGTGGTGGGCCATGGGCGAGCCGCTGGCGACCATCAGCACGTACGGGTCGCGCAGGAGCTCCACCGCCTCGAACGGCCCTGCGGGCAGCGGCAGCACGCTGAACGCGAGGTCCAGCTCCCCCGACTCGACCAGGGAGAGGAGCCGGACGTCGTCGTGGTCCTCGCGGAGCCGCACCTCCACCCCGGGCCAGGCCGCGGCGAACCGGCTGACCAGTGCCGGGAGGATGCGCGCACCGACGCTCTGGTAGGTCCCGACGCGCAGCACGCCGGAGGCACCCTCGGACCAGGAGCGCAGGTCCGCCTGCGCCGCGCTGAGCCGGGCCATCACCGCTTCCGTGTGCCGGAGCAGCAGGTGTCCCGGCTCGGTCAGCTCGACCGTGCGGCGCCCGCGCGATCGCTCGAAGAGCCGCAGTCCCACGATCCCCTCCAGCGTGGCGATGTGCTGGCTCACCGCCGACTGCGTGTACTCCAGCAGGTCGGCAGCCGCGTGGAACGAGCCGGTGTCGGCCACCGCCCGGAAGCTCTGGAGATGGCGCAGCTCCAGATCTGCCCAGTGATCAGTGCTCATGATCAATCATTCAATCACTTCGACTTGCTCTGATCAAGACCCCCGACTACAGTCGATGGCATGGAAATCCTCGCCTTCGTGATTGCCCTCCTGATCTTCGCCGTTCTTTCCGTCGAGCTCGGATCCGACTCCCGTCCGGTGGACGACACCCGTGCGTGGTGGCCCGGCTACCGCTCGGACGAGGTGTATCCGCAGCACCACGCCTGATCCAACCACTCCGGCCGCGGAACAGCCCCTCTGGAACCGCGGCGCGCTCACCCGGTCGGGACGCGGCTGCCACGCGTCTCGACCGGGGCGCGCATCTCATCCACGGAACGTCCCCTCATTCCCGGCACATCCCCCGCATCCCCTGTCCGCCCGCCCCGTGACGCCCGTCCGGACACCCCGGGCGCATCCCGGCCCCGGATCCGTCCCGGTCACCTGACCCCCTGATCCCCCTGACTCGCCAGCCCACGGCCTCCCCGACCCACTGACCGGCCCGCCTGCCGGTCCGCCGGGGCCCACAGCCGGCCGACCCTCCGGCGGCGTACCGTGCGGGTCCCTGCGGGGGCGTGATCCGGCGCCGGGGATCAGATCTCCGGGAGATCGTCGGGCAGCGGCGTCATGGACTCCCAGTCGTCGGCCGACTTCAGGTCCACCGTCAGCGGCACGTCGAGCGGGAGCGCGCCCTCCATCGTCTCGCGGACGACCGGGGCCAGCCGGGCCACCTCGTCGCGCGGGACCTCGAAGAGCAGCTCGTCGTGGACCTGCAGCAGCATCCGCGCGCGGAACCCCTCGCGCCGGAGGCGGTCGGCCATGCGGATCATCGCCAGCTTGATGATGTCCGCAGCGGTCCCCTGGATGGGCATGTTGATGGCCATCCGCTCGCCCGCCGCCCGCAGGTTCGGGTTGCGCTCCTGCAGCTCCGGGATGAAGCGGCGCCGGCCCAGGAGCGTGGTCACGTACCCCTGTGTCCGCGCCACGTCCTTGATGTGGAGCATGTAGTAGCTGATCCCACTGTACGTGGCGAAGTACGTCGTGATGAACTCGCGCGCCTCCTGCTGGGAGATGCCGGCGCGGGTCGACAGCCCGAAGTCGCTCATCCCGTACGCGATCCCGAAGTTGACCATCTTCGCCATGGACCGCTCCGACGGCGTCACGTCCGCGGGGTCCTTGTGCAGGACGCGGGCCGCTGTCGCGCGGTGGATGTCCTCGCCGCGCGCGAACGCCTCGCGCAGGTGCTCGTCGCCGGAGACGTGGGCCAGGATGCGCAGCTCGATCTGGCTGTAGTCGGCCGCGAGAAGGGTGAGGGACGGGTCCCCGGCCACGAAGGCCCGCCGGATGCGCCGCCCGAGCTCGGTGCGAATCGGGATGTTCTGCAGGTTCGGGTCGGACGAGCTGAGGCGCCCGGTGGCGGCCACGGCCTGGTGGAACGTGGTGTGCAGCCGGCCGGTCTCCGGGTCGATCAGGCCGGGCAGCGCGTCCACGTACGTGCTCTTCAGCTTGGTGTAGGCGCGCCAGTCCAGCAGCTTCTCGATCATCGGGTGCGCACCCTTCAGCCCCTCGAGCGTGGCCGCGTCGGTGGAGTACCCGGTCTTGGTGCGCTTGCCGGTGGGCAGGTTCAGCTCGTGGAAGAGCACCTGCTCGAGCTGCTTCGGGCTCCCGAGGTTGAACTCGTGTCCCAGGTCCGCGTAGATCTCGGAC
>JAJYDP010000126.1 GCA_021777365.1 Chloroflexota bacterium
GCGGGTCTGGATCCGCCCCTCGACCGCCACGAGCTGACCCTTGCCGAGGTACTGCGAGCAGATCTCGGCCAGGCGATCCCAGGTCACCACGTTGTGGTATTCGGCCCGCTCGGAACCGGCGCGGTAGTCGTGCGTGGCGATCGAGAACTGCGTGACCGACTTCCCGTTGGCGAGCGATCGAAGCTCCGGGTCCCTCGTGAGCCGGCCCGTGAGCATCACTCGGTTCATCCATGACCTCCTGGGCGCCACAGGGCGCCGTGCCGATGGCGGGCGGCGGGTGTCGGCGGCGATCCGCAGGCGACCGGTTCCCGGCGGCGCCGGCTGGTCGGTCGGGGGCCCACGCCCGGTGCGGGTGGCTGTCCCGGATCGGGCTCGTGGGCCGTGACCGACGCGCGGATCGTACGGGGCCGCCCTTCGCAGCCCCCCTACCGGTGCTCGACGGGGCGTTCACGCCTCCTTATCCCGGCGACATTCCGACGCGCCCCGGCAGACCCCCGGGTCCGGCGCGACGGGCAGCGGAATCCATCCGCCGCGCCGGGTGGACCGAAGAGAGGGCGAGTACCGGCAGCGTGCCGGAGCCCGAGGAAAGCGCCGTGACCGCCCACCCGACCGGAGAGACCATCGGGGGCCGCAAGGACCAGCACATCGACATCGCCGCGCGTCCGTCCTCGCTGCACGCGGGGGAGACCGGGCTGCGCCGGTACCGGCTCCGCCATCGCGCCCTCCCGGGCAGGGATCTCGCGGAGGTCTCGCTGCGCACCCCCGTGCTCGGCCGGGAACTCGAGGCGCCGCTCCTCGTGTCCTGCATGACCGGCGGCACGGCCCGTGCCCGCGAGCTCAACGAGCGCCTGGCCCGCGCCGCCCGGGACCACGGTGTCGCGATGGGGCTGGGATCGGGGCGCGCGCTGCTGGCCGATCCGTCGCTGCTGCCGACCTTCCGCACCGCCGCCCGACCCCGGCTCCTGCTCGCCAACCTGGGTGCCGTGCAGCTCCGGCTCGGCCTCGGACCGGATGACGCCGAGCGCCTGGTCGACATGCTCGACGCCGACGGCCTCGTCCTGCACCTGAACCCGCTGCAGGAAGCGGTCCAGCCCGGCGGGGACACGGCGTTCGGCGGCCTGGCCGAGCGGATCGCCGGGGTGGTCGAGCGGCTGCGACCACGCCCCGTGATCGTCAAGGAAGTCGGCTTCGGGCTGGCGCCCGACGACGTGACCGCGCTCCTCGCCGCGGGTGTCCGGGCCGTCGACGTGGCGGGTGCCGGGGGCACGAACTGGGCGTCGGTCGAGGGGCAGCGTGATCCCCGCGCCGGGCAGGTGGCCGCCGCCTTCGCAGACTGGGGCTGGCCGACAGCCCTGGCCATCCGCCTCGCCGCGTCGAAGGCCCGGGCGGCGGGCGCCGAGGTGATCGCGAGCGGCGGCATCACCGACGGCGTGGAGGCCGCGGTCGCGCTGGCGCTCGGCGCGACGGCCGTCGGGGTGGCGCGGCCGTTCCTGGTCGCCGCGCTGGACGACCGCGTCGACGAGGCGATCGCCGTCTTCCTGGACCAGCTCCGGATCGCGACCTGGCTCACCGGCAACCACGCGCCGTCCTCGCTCTCGCCGGCGGACCTGGTGGAGGGGTGACGATGCGGGAGACCTACCTCGCCGTCCTGCTCGTGTCGTTCGCCGGCGTGGTCGCCCTGGACCGGCACATCGGCGCGGGCGTCACCCGGCGGGTCGCCCTGCCGCGCCTGGCCCGGTCGGTGGCCGCGGCGCTCGTCGTCTTTCTCGGCTTCGACCTGGTCGGGGTCGTGCGCGGATGGTTCGCCACCGAGGCTGCGCGCGTGACCCTCCTGCTGCCGCCGGGGATCCCGCCGGAAGAGCCGATCCTGCTCACGTTCCTCGCCGTCCTGTCCGTGGCGATGTACGCGGCCTTGCGGAGCGAGCGTCATGCCTGAGTACACCGTCGCGGCGGGCGCCGTGCTGCTGCTCGCGTCCGCCTTCGCCTGGCACAGCGGCGTCCTCGCCGAGCGTGCCGCGTGGGTGACGCTGGGGATCTTCGCCGTGCTCACGGTGGCGGCCGATCTCGTCCTGACGGGCCTGCCCATCGTCACCTACGGGCGCGCGCAGCGGAGCGGCGTCGCGCTTGGCTCGATGCCGCTCGAGGATCTCGCCTACGGGCTGGCGCTGTGCCTGGTGGCGATCACCGCCTGGCGGCGCGGGGAGACCGCGCGATGACCGGCACGACGACCGCGGAGAGCGCACCATGACCGGCCTCCGCGGCGGCGACGCGCGCGCCACGGGCCAGCCCGTGGCGGCACAGCCCGCGGTGAGACGGCCCGTGGCCGATCGCGCCGTGGTCCCCGCGGCCGGTTCGCGACGCCCCTCGATGCGGAACCTCGTCGCCTCCAGCCGGCCGTTCTCGTGGGTCAACACCGCGCTCCCGTTCCTGGCCGGCGCGCTCCTGGTGGACCAGCGGCTGACCGCCCTGGCGCTGGCGGGCACGGCGTACTTCACGCTCCCCTACAACCTGCTCCTCTACGGGATCAACGACCTCTTCGACCACGCGTCCGACGTGCGGAACCCGCGCAAGGGCTCGCTCGAGGGTGCGCTGGTGCCGCCGTCCATGGCGCGATCGCTCTGGACGCTCGTGGCGCTGACCAACCTGCCCCTGCTCGCCCTGCTCGTCGCGCTCGGCGGCCCACGGGTCGTTCCGGTGCTGGCCCTGACGGTCGCGGTCGCGCTCGCCTACTCCGCGCCGCCGATCCGCACCAAGGTCCGCCCGGGGCTGGACTCCCTGACCAGTGCCATGCACTTCGCGCTGCCGGTGGCCGTCGGGATGATCGCGGCGGGCCGCGACCCCGCCGCCCTCCCCTGGTCCGGGTTCGCCGCGTTCGTCGCCTGGGGGACCGCCTCCCATGCGCTCGGCGCCATCCAGGACATCGCCTACGACCGCGCCGCCGGGATCGGGTCGATCGCCACGGTCCTGGGCGCCCGCCCGACCGCGGCCCTCTCGCTGGCGGGCTATCTCGCCGCGGCGGTCGTGGCCGCCGCCAACGGCCCGCTGGGAGCCGTGGCGGCGGTGATCGTCCTTCCCTACGCCCTGCTGCCCCTCTCCCTCCTGGCGAGGCCGGATGAGGTCCGTGCCCGCCGCGCCTGGCGCTCGTTCATGGCCCTGAACCTGCTCGCCGGCTTCCTCCTGACACAGCTCCTCCTGAGGTACTGGAACGTGACCACCTGGACGCCGTTCGACCTGCTGGTCGGGCTTGCGGTGCTCGGCGCGGGGATCGTCGCCCTCGACGTCCTCCTCGACGCCGTGATGCTCCGCCGGCCCGCCGCCGGGTCCGGCCCCCTGCCCTCTCTCACCGCGATCGTGCCTGCCCGCAACGAGGCGACCCGCCTGCGGGCGACGCTCGACGCGCTGCAGGCCCAGGAGTACCCGGGCCTGCGGATCCTCGTGGCCGATGACGGCTCCACCGACGCGACGGCGTCCCTGGCCGCGTCGATCCTGGGCCCGGACGCCGTGCTGCGGTGCCCGCCCAGGCCCGACGGCTGGTCCGGCAAGAGCTGGGCGGCCTGGTGCGGGGCGGGCGCCGCCACCACCGAGCTCGTGCTGTTCGTGGATGCGGACACGGTCCTCGCCCCCGATGCGGCCGCCGCGCTCGCCGGCGAAGTCACCGCCCGGGACCTCGACCTCGTCTCCGGCGTGACGCGGTACCGCCTGCGCGGGCGTGCCGAGCGCGCCCTTGTGCCCGGGTTCCCGATGCTGCTCTTCGGCTTCCTCCCCCTCTGGCTCGTCTCGCGGACGCTCGGGCGCCCGGCGGCCCTCGCCTTCGCGTACGGGCCGCTGATGCTGGTGCGGCGCGAGGCGTACCAGTCCGTCGGGGGCCACGCCGCGAACCCGGCCAGCGAGCGCGAGGACGTGGACCTCGCGCGGGCTTTCGCCCGTGCCGGACGCCGGGTCGGTGTCGTCGACGGGTCCCGCCTGGGGAGCACACGCCACTACGAGACCGGCCCCGAGGTCGCGGAGGCGTGGCGCCGCATCTTCGACGCCTACACGGGCCACTCGCTCCCGCTCGCGCTGCTCACGCTCGTCCTCGAGACGGCGGCATGGCTGCTGCCGATCGCCCTGCTCCCGGTGGCGGTCGCCGCGGCACTGGGTGCCGTGCGCCTCCCGGACGCCTGGCCGGGCATCCCGCCGGCCCTGGCCGCGTCGCTGCCGTTCGCGCTGCTCGTCGTCGCCCAGGTCGCGCTCGTCACCCGGCAGCGGCAGCCGCTCTCGACCATCGCCTGGACCCCCCTCACGGCCGCGGCCACCGTGGCCCTCCAGGCACGGAGCACGTGGTCCGAGATGCTGGGCCGTCCGATCACCTGGCGCGGCCGGGACATCGCACCGGCCGTCGCGTCCGTCGCGACGCCGGCAGCCGCGGCCGTCCCGGCCCCTGCCACAGTCCCCGCCCCCGTCGGCGGAAGGGAGGATGCACGATGACGCGGCTCCGCGCGGTCGTGGTCGGAGCCGGCCTGGGCGGGCTCGCGGCCGCGATCCGCCTCCAGGCCCAGGGCCACGACGTCACGGTCGTCGAGCGTCGCCCCAGGATCGGGGGGCGCGCCTACCAGATCCAGGAAGCGGGCTACACGTTCGACACCGGCCCGTCCCTGATCACCATGCCGTTCCTGCTCGACGAGCTGTTCGAGCTCGCGGGTGCCTCCCGGGCCCGCGAGCTGCCCCTGCGCACGCTCGACCCGTTCTACCGGATCCACTGGCAGGACGACCCGCGCACCTTCGACTTCAGCGGCTCGCACGGCCGCATGCGCGAGCAGGTCGCGCGTTTCTCGAGCAGCGACGCGGCGCACTACGACGCGTTCATCGCGGCGAGCCGTCGCATCTACGAGGAGGCGATCCTGGGCGCGGGCCGGCGGCCGTTCCTGCGCGCCGTCGACTTCGCCGGGCTGGTCCCGACGATGCTCCGCCTCGGCGCAGCGCGGTCCCTCGCCTCGTTCGTCGCGTCGCACTTCGACGAGCCGCACGTCCGCCAGGCATTCGACTTCCACTCGCTCTTCATCGGCGGCGACCCGTACCGCGTGCCGGCCGTCTACGCGGCGCTCGGCTACCTGCAGATCGCCGAGGGTGTCTGGTACGCGGACGGCGGCGTGTACAGCCTGGTGCGCGCGCTGGGCGGGCTGGTGGAGCGCGGCGGCGGACGGATCCTGACCGGGGAGAGCGTGACGTCCATCGCCACGCGCGACGGGCGGGTGCGGCACGTCGGGACCGCGTCGGGGCTCTCGCTCCCGGCCGACCTGGTGGTGTCGAACGCGGACCCCCTGGTGACGCGCCGCGCGCTGCTCGCCCCGCGCGACGCGCGCGAGCCGCTCCCCTGGCGCGTGCGGCGGCCGAGCCTGACCATGAGCTGCTACCTGCTGTACCTGGGCACGACCCGGCGGTACCCGCAGCTCCAGCACCACACGCTGGTCGTGGGCTCCGACTACCGCGGCTTCATCGCCGACGTCACCCGGCGCCGCCGGATCTCGCGCGACCTCTCGCTCTACATCCACGCGCCGTCGCGCACCGAGCCGGCGATGGCCGCCCCGGGCGGGGAGTCGCTCTACGTCCTGCTGCCGGTCCCGAACCTGGCGTCCGGGGACGACTGGGACGTGCGCGGGCCGGAACTGCGCGACCGCGTGGTCGACTACCTCGAGCACGAGTTCGGCCTCGAGCACCTGGGGAACTCGATCGCCGTGGAGCACGCCTTCACCCCCGCTCAGTTCGCGTCCGAGCTCTGGGCGGCCGACGGCAACGCATTCGGGATCGAGCCGGTGCTGACGCAGTCCGCCTACTTCCGGCAGCCGAACCGGGACCGGACGGTGTCCGGGCTCTACCACGTGGGCGCGGGGACGCACCCGGGCGGCGGCATCCCCGGCGTGCTGCTCACGGCGGAGGTGACCGCCGGCGTGATCGCCAGTGATCTCCGGACGGGTCGCCTCGGGAGGGCCGCGGCATGATCGGCTGCGCCCGGCCCGGGCCCGCGGCGCAGTTCGAGGCCGCCCGCCGGGGGACTGGCCAGGCTCGGACCGTGACACCGCGGCCGACCGGTGCCCGGGCCACCGACGCGCGCGCCCGGGACGTCATGGCCCGCGTGGCGCGGACATTCGACCTGGCGGTGCGCCTGCTGCCAGGTGACCTGCGTCGCGACGTCCGTCGGCTCTACCTGGTGCTGCGCACGCTCGACGACCTGGCCGACCATGCCGGCCCGGACCAGGCCGACCAGGGCCAGGCCGGAGCCCGGGTGCGGATCGCGCAGGTGGAGCGCTGGGCACGGGGCGGCCCGGCGGACGGGCCCGAGGCCGCGATCCTGGCCGACCTGGCCGACCGCTACCCCGGGTTCCCGCGCGACGCCGTGGCCGACCTCTGCGCCGGCCTTCGCACCGACCTGGACGGCGCGAGGCTCGCCACTGATGCAGACCTCGAGCGCTACTGCTACTGCGTCGCCGGCACGGTCGGGCGGATGATGGCGGCCCTGCTCGGCGTTGTCCCGGGGCACGAAGCCGAGGCCGACCGCGCGGCGAGAGCGCTCGGGGCCGCCATGCAGCGGACGAACATCCTGCGCGACATCGTCGAGGACGCGTCGCGCGGGCGCGTCTACCTCCCCGCGACCCGGCTGGCGGCGCACGGCATCGCGGCGACCCCGGCGACGCTGGCGGCGCTGGCCCGATGGGACCCCCGGGCCCGTGCGGCGCTGCTGCGCGAGCAGATCGCGCTCGCCGACGCCGATTACGCCACGGGGCTGGCGGGGATCCGGCTGCTCCAGCGAGGTCGCTGGGCGGTGGCCGCCGCCGCGGTGCTGTACCGGGAGATCCTGCGCCAGATCGAGCGCGACGGGCTCGGACGGGACACCCGGCGGGCGGTGGTGCCGCGGCGCCGGAAGCTGGCGCTCCTCGTGCGGCTCCCGCGAGCGCTGGCATAGGCGGGGGTCTGCCGTGCAGAGGCCCCGGGGACCCGGAGGGAACTGGTGGGCCCGCGGGCGGCGGTGGGCCCGCGGACACTGGCGACCCGGCGGGCAGCGGTGGTCCCGCGAGCGACGAGGGTCATGGGAGGCTGCGATCGCCCTCGCCGTCGGGTACGCCTGCGGGGCGGTGCCGGTCGCCGGACGCGTCGGACGGGCCGCCGGCGTCGACGTCTACCGGGAGGGCGAGGCAAACCCGGGTGCCACCAACGCGTGGCGGCTGGCTGGCCCCGGTGCCGGGCTTGCCGTCCTCGCAGGCGACATGGCCAAGGGCGCGCTCCCGGTGCTGGTGGCCCGCCGCGTCTTCCCGGCCGATCGAGCCGCGGGGGCCGGGCGTCCGGCCGGCCGGACCATCGGGCCCACGCCGGCACGCTGGGCGACCTGGGCCGCCGGCGTCGGGGCGATCCTCGGCCATGGGTTTCCGCCCGGCGGCCGGCGCGGGGGCCGTTCGGTGGCAACGCTGGCTGGCGTCCTGGCGGCGCTGGCACCGGTGCCCGCGGCCGCGGCCGCCGCCGTCACCCTCGCGATCCTGCCGCTCCGGGGCCGTGAGGCAGCGATCACCGCCGGTCTCGTGGCGTACCCGATCGCCCACGGAACGCTCCGGCGTGACCTGCCGGAGCTGGCGGCGGTGGGCGCCCTCGAGGCCGGCGTCGCCCTGCGGTGGGCGGCGACCCGGCAGCGAGACCCGGTCAGGACGGCCGATCCGGCGTCCTGAACAGCTCACGCCTCGGGAGCCCCGTCTCCCCCGCCACCTGCCGGGCGGCGGCGGAGCGGGTCATCCCGCCGCGCACCAGGTCGGCGACCCGGGAACGCGCGGCGTCGAGGACGCTCCCGGGCCCGGGCGCGCCGTGCGGCGGCTGCGCGTCGGGCTCTCCGTTCGGCGCCTGCGCGTCGGGCACGCCGTGCGGCGGCTGCGCATCGGACGCGCGCTCCCTCCCGGCGACGACCAGCGCCACCTCGCCGCGCGGCGCACGCGCCTCCACCGCCGCGCACAGCTCCGCGAGCGACCCGCGGCGCACCTCCTCGTGGAGCTTCGTCAGCTCCCGGCAGACCGCCGCCATCCGGTTCTCCCCGCATGCGCCGGCCAGGTCGCGCAGCGTGGCCGCCACCCGCCCGGGCGCCTCGAACAGGACCGTCGCGCGCTCGTCGTCGGCGATGCGGGCCAGCCGCTCGCGGCGTTCGCGCCCGGATCTCGGGAGGAACCCCTCGAACGCCCACCGCGGCGCGGGGATCCCGCTCGACACCAGGGCCGCGAGGACGGCGGACGCCCCGGGAAGCGCGACCACCGGTCCCCCGGCGTCGACCCAGCGGGCGACCAGGCCGGCGCCCGGGTCGCTCACCAGCGGCGTCCCGGCGTCCGTCACCAGGGCGACGTCGAGCCCGCCCGCGAGATGGGCAAGCAGCTCCGGCTCACGCCGCTCCGCGTTGCGGGCGTGGTAGCTCACCAGCCGGGTCCGGATCCCATGGCGCGCCCAGAGGCGCTGCGTCATGCGGGTGTCCTCGGCCGCCACCAGCGGCACCGCACGCAGCACCTCGATGGCTCGCAGGGTGATGTCGCCCATGTTCCCGATCGGGGTCGCGACCACGTACAGGGTGCCCCGGCCGGCGCCAGCCACGTGGGGCGGCGCGTCTGGCAGGCGCGGCGTCTCGGGCGCCGGGGTGCCGATGTGGGCCGGGCCACGTTCCGCCGCCGGCGATGCGGCACCGGCGGCCGCGCGGCGAGTGGCGGCACCCGCAGCCGCGTGGGGAGCGCCGGGATCTGCCGTCTCGACCTCGGCGCGGCCGTGGTCCGCCGGGGCCGGCTTCCCCGGCATCAGGCGCCGACCGGGCCCAGGTGCCGATCGGGCATCAGGTGCCGGGCGCCGGGCGCCGCCTCGGGTAGAGGTAATCCACCCCGGAGGTCCGTGGTCCCAGCTTGGCGATCGGCGGTACCTGGCGCTTGAACTCGGCGCCCGCCACCATCCGTGCCACCCGCTCCACGAAGGCCGGGTCGAAGCCGCGCTCCACCAACTCGGCAGCGGAGCGTCGCCGGTCCACCATCCAGTAGAGCAGGCGATCCAGCTCGGCGTAGCTCACGCCCACCTCGGCCTCGTCGGTCTGCCCGGGCCAGAGGTCCGCCGTGGGCGGCTTGGCGATGATCCGCTCGGGGACGCCGAGCTCGACGGCCACCTGCCGCAGCTGGCTCTTGTACAGGTCCCCCACCGGATCGAACGCGCAGGCATCGTCGCCGAAGTGCGTCGTGTAGCCGATCAGCACCTCGGTCTTGTTCCCGGTGCCCACCACCAGTCCGCGCCAGGCCGCCGACAGGTCGTAGAGCACCGCCATCCGCGCCCGCGCCATGAAGTTGCCGCGCCGCAGGGTGGACGCCTCCGGTTCGCCGGGCCCCAGGGCCGTCGAGAAGTACCCGTCGACCATGGGTGAGATGTCGACCACCCGGCTGGGGCAGCCCAGCCGGTCGGCCACGGAGCGCGCGTCCTCCAGCGAGGCGGCCGACGAGGTGCGGTACGGCATGAGGACGCACAGCAGCCGCTCGGGCCCGATCGCCTCCGCCACCAGGAACGCCACCACCGCCGAGTCGATCCCTCCCGACAGCCCGAGCACCGCGCGCTCGAAGCCGGCCTGGCGCAGCTGCCCGCGCACGAAGCCGACCATGATCCGCCGGGCGACCCGCGTGTCGATGGCGAGCTCGGGCGGCAGCTCGAAGAGCGCCGTCCCCGTTGCACCCGGGCCGCTCACCGTGCTCATCGCCGGACCCCGGCCCCCACACCGGCCGGGCGGCACCCCCCGGCCGCCGGGGATCCACCCGCCCGCGCTCCGCCCGCTCACGACTCTCCCGCCCGCGCGCGCAGGATCCGCTCCAGCTGTCGCCGGACCAGCTCGGGACGCTCGTCGCGCAGCAGCGGCAGCGCGATCCGCTCGCGCCGGACGTCCGCCAGGTCGAGCTCGGCCACGAAGACGCCCTCGTCGTGCAGCGGGGCCTGGAAGATGCTCTCGCCGTCCGGGCCGATGATCTCGCTGCCGCCCCAGAAGGTGACCGACTCGTCCACGCCCACCCGGTTGCAGAAGATCACGTGGCTCGTGGTCAGCATGGCGTAGGTGCGCATGAGCGTCCGCCAGCTGGTGGCCGTCCCCAGCCCCACCTCGTGGATGGCCGCCACGTCGCGGCCCGGCGAGGAGGAGACGTTGACCAGGACCTGCGCGCCGTCCAGCGCCAGCATCAGCGGCACGGGCAGGTGCCAGAAATCCTCGCAGACCGCCAGCCCGAGCGGCACGCCCAGCCGGCTGGGAGCCGCGCGGAGGACCTGCCCGGCCGCGAAGAAGCGCCGCTCGTCGAACAGCCCGTAGGTGGGCAGGTAGATCTTGCGGTGGACGTGGCGGATCGCGCCGTCCTCCATGAGGGCCGCGGCGATGAAGAGCCGGTGGTCGGAGGCCTCCTCGACGAACGACACGATCGCCGAGCAGCCT